>JALQYE010000086.1 GCA_023254245.1 Emticicia sp. | reverse complement strand
ATTGGCTGGTCTGCTTGGATAACCATCTTTATTTCGTGTATCGGTCTTTTCGGACTTTCGGCATTGGCTACCGAAAAACGTTTCAAAGAAATTGGCGTCAGAAAAGTGCTTGGGGCGAGTGTTAATAGTATCGTAGGCTTACTTTCGTTAGATTTTTTGAAACTGATTCTGATAGCCTTCGTTATTGCTGCACCGATAGCATATTATGTAGCCGAGCAGCTTTTATCAAACTATCCGTATCGCGTTACGCAGGGCGTTGATATGTTTTTACTAACAGTGGGCGGATTGCTCGTAGTTGGCTTATTAACAGTGAGTTATCAGTCAATAAAAGCAGCTTTGATGAATCCTGTGAAGAGTTTGAAGACGGAGTAATTTGATTAAATGACGTGTGAATGTCGGGTTTAAATTCTATTGATTAATAATTACAACCTCAACTATTAAAATTTGGTAGAATCGGTTCTGAATCCTACCAAATTTTAATAGTTGAGTGTTATTGCTTCACCATGAATTTGTTCACGTCTAACCAATGAATAAAGGCATCGAACCACTTATTGCTGGTACGATTCGGATTACCAAGTCCAAAACCATGACCACCATTTTGATAAAGGTGAAATTCAACTGGAATACCCGCTTTGAACCACGAGTCAACAACGCCAAACTGACCTCTAAAAAGAAAATCGTCAGAGGCTATCACATTAAACATCGGGGGTGCATTTTTCGGCACTTCCACTGGCCCCATACCACCATAAATCGGCCCAATAAATGCCAATTTCATAGTTTTAGAATTCAGCGTAGCGTGCATGGTGAGCCCTGCACCAGCAGAAAAACCAATCATACCAATTCTTTTGGTATCTATTCCCCATTCATCGGCTCTTTTGATAATCATGGCATAAGCCGCTTCAGCATCTTCCAACTGGTTGTTTAGGTTACGCTGTGGTGCTGGTGGAGCAGTAGCAGGTTTTGCGTCAGCGGCAGCAGGTGCAGGTGTCCGAGGACGATTCATCCATGCCGTAAAATCTTCCAATTTTTCTGGCGTTGGGTTTAGTCTGTATTTCA
Organism: Emticicia sp.; assembly: GCA_023254245.1. GTDB lineage: Bacteria > Bacteroidota > Bacteroidia > Cytophagales > Spirosomataceae > Emticicia. The sequence goes on along the minus strand of JALQYE010000086.1, from coordinate 15,903 downwards.
AAACAAAAGCTGCAAATCCTTGCTTGGCAAGTGCTTCGGCTACTTCCCAGCCTTCATTTCCCATAGATAACCAACTAAATCCACCACCAGGGGCTACAATTACTGCTGCACCATTCGCCTTGCCTTTTTCAGGTAAAAATGTTGTAAGTGTAGCTTTTGTGATGTTGCGTGCCATAGGGTCGCCCCATTGCTTAAACCAAGTTTCAGAGGCTGGTTGATTTTCAACACCGCCAGTTCCGAGTGGAATTGCGTTTGGTTCTTTGGGTGTTTCCAATGGGTAAATAGTACCATCTTGAGCTATCACAACCGTTGAGAATAGCATGAGGCAAAGCATATGAAATGCTTGGTTGATTTTTTTGAATTTTATTAACATAAAATATAATTAAAAGTTGAAAATTCAAATATAGTGTATTTTTGACACGTTTGAAAATATTATTCTTTTTATGATTAAACTTAGGTTTTGTTACTCATTTGGTGATTGATTAGGCTTTAGTTCATTACACTCAATTTATATACTTAAAAAATCCTTTGAAGAGTTTGGAAGTGAGATGGGCTTACCACGTTAACTTGCATATAATTATTTTTAACGTAAAGAGAATCTAATTCAACGCTTGTCCAAAGTCGTACAAAAACTGTCCATTATCGGACAGTTTTTTAGATTTAATCAATTGCAATTATTTGATTATTAGGAGTTTATGAATTTGGCACAAGATTGGTTAAACACTATTAAAATTATGAAAAAGCTATGCTAAGAAATTACTTTAAAATTGCCTTCCGTAATCTCTGGAAAAACAAGGTTTACGCTCTCATTAATATTGTGGGGCTTTCTGTCGCATTTGGTAGTGCAATGTTGTTGTTTCTGACTGCTCGATTTGAGCTTTCGTTCGATGATTTTCAGGCCAATAAAGAGCATTTGTATAAGGTGTTTTTTAAACTAAATCTGGCCGATGGTACTCGCATGGGTACATCAATGCCCGCACCATTGACCCCTGCTTTGAAAGCCGATTTTAAGTCTGAAATCAAGCACATTTCTCGCATCATGGATAGCGGCGTGCAGGTAGTGCAGGGCAATAAAACCTTAGACCAAGACCTTAATTATGTCGATGCTGATTTTTTGAAAATGTTTTCGTTTGAGATGCTCAAAGGAAATCCGAATACTGCCTTAAACGATTTACGAAGTATCGTTATCAATAAATCAACTGCCGAAAAGCTATTTGGTAGTGGCGAACCGATTGGGCAAACCATCAACCTCAATTTTGGCGAAAAAACCGAGGGATTTTTAGTGACAGGTGTAGTGGCCAATGCTCCCGAAAACTCAACCATTGAGAGCGAAATGATGGTTCGGTTTGAAAATTATCCTACGTATCAAGCTAATAAAGACGAATGGAATAATCAGAATCATCACTTGTATATTCAGTTGGCAGAAAATATTAGCCAAGAAACGTTCGAGAAAAAACTCAAACCATTTACGCAGAAATACTATAAAAGCACAATTGACCAAATCAAAAAAGAAGGCGGTAAGCCAGACGAGCGAGGCGAAGTTTTTAGTATCCGAACTTTTTCTTTGCTCGATGAGCATTTTATAAAACACAACGGTGGTGTGTTGGTGAAAGACAAAATGTATCCGTATATGTTGTTGATAGTCAGTGTTTTAGTTGTTTTAATCGCCTGCATCAATTTCATAAACCTATCTATTGCTCGCTCCCTCGAAAGAGCCAAAGAAGTGGGTATGCGAAAAGCCCTCGGAGCCGTTAAGCAACAAATTTTAGGACAATTTTGGGGCGAAGCATTTATCCTTTGCATCATCGGATTTTTGATTGGTAGCTTGCTGGCTACCCTCACAATGCCGACTTACAATTCCCTTTTCCGCAGTACTATTTCACTACAAAGTTTACTAAATCCAGCCACAGTTCTTGTATTGATTACCAGTTTTCTGGGTATTACACTCATTGCGGGTGGTTATCCTGCGTTGGTGGTATCGAAGTTTAATATCATTGAGGTTTTAAAAGGCAAACTGAAAGTAAATACTAAATCAGGAGGCTTACAAAATACGCTCATTATTGTACAATTTAGTATAGCTATTATGCTGATTAGTAGTACGATAATTATTTGGAATCAGATTGATTTCTTACGAAATAAACCACTCGGCTTCGATGAAACACAAGTGATAAGTATCCCTATCGGACACGAAGTGCAAGGCACAAAAGTGCTTGATTATATGCGAAATAAACTCGCCAATCAGCCACAAATTGTGAGCATAACAGGAGCAGATATAAACGTGGGTAGAGGTAAAGATAATTCGATGTCGCAGTCGGGTTATGGTTTTGAATTAGAAGGAAAAACCTACCATACCAATGGCCTAAACGTAGATTATGATTATATAAAAACGCTGGGCTTGAATTTGGCTACGGGCCGAGACTTTGCTCGTGAGTTTCCTTCGGATAAATCACGTAGTATTGTTATCAACGAAACTATGGCTAAAGAGTTGGGCTTTAATAAGCCTACGTTAGCCGCTGCGATTGGCAAGAATTTGCCTCTGGGCGATAGTCTGGGTCGAACCATCGTGGGTGTTGTGAAAGATTATCACTTCGAGTCGCTCAAAAATAAAATTGCGTCAATGACTTTTTTCTTGCAAAATGATTTTGGGTTTAGCTATGTTTTTGTGAAAATCGCACCTACTGCCGCACCCAAAGAAACAATGGATTTATTGGCCAAAACTTACAAAGAAATTGCCCCAAAATCTGAATTTCAAGGCTCATTTTTAGACGAAAATACCAATAATCAGTACCGAAAAGAAGAGCGTTTTTCGCAGATAATCATGAGTGCGGCTGTGTTGGCTATTGTACTTTCGTGCATGGGCTTATTTGCCATTGCCATCATGATGATTGCCCGCCGAACTAAAGAGATTGGAATCCGTAAAGTGTTGGGTGCGAGTATCCCAAGCTTGGTCGTATTACTCTCAAAAGAGTTTTTGATTTTGGTAGCCATTGCAATCATAATCGCCTCACCAATAGCCTATTATGCAATGGATAAATGGCTTGCCGACTTTGTCTATCGCATTGATATTGGCTGGCAAATATTTGCAATGGCTGGTTGCGTGGCTGTGGTAATTGCCTTATTGACAGTGAGTTATCAAGCCATAAGAGCGGCTTTGATGAACCCTGTAAAAAGCCTGAGGGCGGAGTAAATAGTATTTATTTCTACTCTAAAATTTCATTGCAGAGTTAGTTTGTAATAATTTGATTGCGAATTAATTCTGCATTTTTTATTGCCCAAAACTCCATTTTTTATCTATTTCAACCTAAAATATTTATACAATTTCTATCATTTTGTTATTAAGTGGATACATAATATTTTAGGCATGGTTTACTTTGGGCATAGTTTTTGAGGGCTTCAGCGTAGACATAAAACGCCTCCCGAAAACTATTTATTAATCACGAATTTTTTACTTTATGGACGTACTTGGACTCATCAAAGACAAATTGACTGATTCTGTCATAGAGAAAGTTAGTAACTTTCTGGGCGAACACCCAGAAAATATTGGTACGGCACTTAATGGTGCGGTGCCGATTGTATTGGGGGGAATCATGCGAAATGCTTCTAACGACGAAGAAACAGGGAAGGTGATGGATGTCTTGAAAGATGGCGGGCATACGGGCGAAATCCTTGATGATTTACCTAATTTATTAGGGAATTTTGATAAAACACAGTTGTTGATAACGATTGGTTCAAATATTTTCAACCACTTTGTGGGTAGCAAAGGAAATTCAATTGTCGAAAAAATCTCTAATCTTACGGGTATTCGCAAAACTTCCGCTTCTTCTTTAGTGGGTTTGGCTGCCCCGCTCGTTTTGGGAGCTTTAGGCAAGGTTGTCAACAAAGAGGGACTTGGAGTAGCGGGTCTTACAAAACTTTTGGCCGACCAACGGGAGTCGGTTTTTGGAGCTTTGCCACCAGCTATTGCTAATCAACTAAATTTTAAGAGTACCTTAACTCCACCCAAATCAGAAGTTGTAGAAAAGCCCAAAGAAGTAAAAAAAGAAACTACTGAAAGTAAGGGGATTTGGTCGTGGATTCCTTGGGTTTTGATTGGATTATTATTTTTAGCGGGGGTAGCCTATTTTCTGAAATATCGTAAAAATATAAAACCTACTGAGCCAGAAGCAACCCAAATAGGTGTACTGCCAAAGCAAGATTCACCCCTTACTGATAATGGTTTTTCTGAAACAACTCCTATCGATACAACGGGTGGTTTCTCAAATACTGAAGTAGCTAAACCAACTGAAGAAATAAAAACTCCAGAAAAAACAGTTGAAGTAAATTCAAGAATTGAAGAGCCTAAAAAGACTGAGCCTATTAAGCCAGCTGAGAAAAAAATAGAAGAACCCAAAAGGGAAGAAAAAAAGGTTACTTTTGATAATGTTTTTGTTAATCATCCGATTGAAGACCAGCTAAAAAATACAAAAGCTTGGATAAGTCTGAATACGAATTTTAAGACTAATAGTGCTGAAATAAGCTCAAAAGGCGATTTAGACGCCGTTGTGAAATACTTAAAAACAAACAGTAAGTCAAAAATAACGATTGCAGGTGGCTCGCAGAGCTCGAAAGGAACACTCGGCGAAGACCGTGCCTATGCCATTAGAGAGGTTTTGATTGAAAGGGGGGTGAGCGAAAGCCAAATTTCGGTTCAGAGTTCATTAGTAAAAGAAGTTGACTCGAAAGTGGTGGTGAAAGTGAAGTAATTTTTCGTAGGAACGTCTAATTTGGACGTTCGATATTATTTTAACGTCGGCATCGTTCAAAACGATGCCGACGTTTTTTTATGAATTTTAAGCAGCCAATTCTTTTAACGCAGCCACAAACTTATCGAGCTCGGCCGTTGAGGTATAAACATTTGGCGTAATTCGGCAACCTTGTACGTTAGCGTAATCAATGGCTACCGTCCAGATTTTATAGTTACTCAATAGCGTTTTTGCCAAATCGGCAGGTTTTATTGTCTTTACTCCTACATTCGCAATGCCACAAGCACGCTTGGCATCGGCGGGTGTATTTAGTACAATATTCGGAATATCTCGCACTTGTTTCGTCCAATATTCTTGCAAGTATCTTAGTCTTGCTTCTTTGCGTCCGATACCAATTTTTTGGTGAAAATCAATGGCGTGACTTATCGTGAGGTCAGTATACACAGGGTGTGTACCTGTATGATTCAATTTTCTAATATCATCATCTTGATAACCCATATCACCAAACATCTGCCATAATTTACTGATTTTATCTTTTTTTACGTACAAAAGTCCCGCACCGAGTGGTACACTGAGCCATTTATGCAGACTACTTCCATAATAATCGCAACCCAAATCGCTGATTTTATAGTCAATATGTGCCAAAGCATGAGCTCCATCAACCATTACATCAACACCTTTGGCATGAGCCATATCTGCTATTTTTCTGATAGGTAAAATTTGTCCAGTGATATTTACCATGTGGCAAACCATCAATAAGCGAGTTTTAGATGTAATGGCTTTTTCATAGATTTCTACAATTTCCTCGTCAGATTTTGGATGATTCGGAATCGATACGATTTTATTCACAATTCCATATCGGCGAGCTTGTAGCTTAAACATATCGAGCATTGCACCGTAATCTTGCATGGCCATCACGGCCTCGTCACCTGCTTTCCAGTCGTAGCCAGCAATTACCGTATCAAGTGATTCGGTGGTGTTTCTCGTAATTATCAATTCTTCCATTGAACAACCTGCTAATGCCGACAGTTTTTTGCGTGCTTCGGCTTTATCATCAAATTGTCGAGTACGCATATAATACGATGCTTGGAAATTAATTTCTCGTACATTACCAATAAATGCCTCTAAGGTTTCTTGCGGAGCAAACGAATAGTATCCGTTTTCGAGATTGATGTAATCGGGCTTTATACGATAGGCTTTCCTGATTTCTGCCCAAAAATTTTCGTTTTGAGCTAAACTTTCGGGTTCTTCTAACTCAATTTTTAATAGAGCTTTATCCAGACCTTTTCCAAAAGAAGGTATAGCGAGGCTTGAAGCAGTTAAGGTTTTGATAAATTGACGTTTGTTCATTGGAAATAGGAGTTTAGGTTTTTGATGAAGGCAGTAATCGTTGATTGTTTTATCGTAATTTCATAAAATATTGTTTTCGCTCATCGCTCATTTTTTCAATAGCGTATCGTAATGCTGTACGAGGTATTCTGCCAATGTTCTCTTCCAAGAAAACCTCTACTTGTTTTGCACCTTGTTTTTTCCATGCTTCTCGCAGCATCCAGCCTACGGCCTTATGAATCAAATCGTGTTTGTGCGAAAGTAGAACCTCAGAAATTTTAAGTGTATCCAGAAACTGTTTTTTGTTGATAAAATAATGTGTAGCAATGATTGCAATACGCTGAGTCCAGAGATGGTCGGTGTGAGCCATATCGTATAAAATACTACGGTCTTTATCGAATAAATGAAGCCCCACTATATCTCGGGCTGAGCAATCAACTAAATCCCAATTATTGATTCGGGATGTATTATCTAAGTAGAAATCATAAATTTCGCTACTCTTCTCAGCTGTTTTGGCTTTTTTCATTTGTTCAACCAAAATTATTAAAGCTGCCATTCGATACTCGTGAATTTCGCTATCCAATAGTTCTTGTAATTCATCAAATTTCAACGAAATATATTTCTTGCAAACTGCTCGTAAATCAGGATTTGATACGCCTATAAAAATATCACCTTCTCCGTACTGGCCTTTACCCGTTTTAAAAAACCAAGCAGAGGTTTCGGCTCGTTGAGGCGTAGCAATGGCTTGTAAGTCATCAGTAATTTTACTCATAATTATTATGAACCGAAGCTCCGATTCGTTCATTAAAGGAATAAAAAAAGTTTTTTTGTTTTGAAGGGGAGAACAAAAAATGTAGCTTAAAAGTAAGAACTTTTTTGTGAATCATCACTCGATATGAATAAAGAAAGGCTATGGGTAAAACTCCCATAGCCTTTTCTACTACTAAATCCACACAACTTTGATTCAAAAGTAAAGACTATAAATGAATTGTGCAAGGAATTTTAATAAAAAAAATATTTTAAAAATTAAATTTGTGCAATTATTTATGTGTATTGTTCTATCATTGTCTTAATTTTAAACAATGGCTAATTTTAGTCACTTATAAAATAGTTTTTCAACTTGTAGAAGCTAAGCATATATAAAAATTTTGCTTTACTTTTCTGTTGCCATTTTGATTCGATAACTTTGAGAAAAATTCATTAAATGACCATTGATTCGCACCAACATTTTTGGACTTTCGACCCTATCCGTGACTCGTGGATTACTGATGATATGTCGGTTATTCAACGAAATTTCTATCCCGACGATTTAAAACCTATATTAATTCAAAATGGTATTGATGGTTGTGTAGCCGTACAAGCTGACCAAAGTTTAGTTGAGACAGCATTTTTGCTTGATTTAGCAGCTAAAAATGACTTTGTAAAGGCTGTAGTGGGTTGGATTGACCTGCAAGCAGATGATATTGAAGAGCAACTTAGCGAATTGAACTCTGTAAAAAAACTGGCTGGGTTTAGGCACGTATTGCAAGCCGAACCCGATGTGGAATACATGCTTAGGCCTAATTTTTTACGTGGAATAGCAAAACTTCAAAAATATGGATTTACGTATGATATTCTTATTTTTCCGAAGCATTTGACTACTGCCCAAAAATTGGTAGCCCAGTTTCCCGACCAGCCTTTTGTGCTTGACCACATCGCTAAACCTTACATAAAAGCAGGTCTGATTGATGAGTGGAAAAGAGATATTCAATCGTTGGCAAAATTTGAAAATCTGCAATGCAAAGTATCTGGAATAATTACGGAAGCCGATTGGAAAAATTGGACTTATAAGCTGATAAAACCCTATTTGGATGTAGTTTTTGAGGCCTTCGGAATTGACCGAATCATGTTTGGCTCAGACTGGCCAGTTTGCTTAGTAGCGGGCGATTATGCTCAAGTAAAGGGAATTGTAGAAACTTACACTGAGGATTTTTCGGATTCAGAAAAAAATAAAGTATTTGGCGAAAATGCTACAAAATTTTACTCAATGGTATGATAATTGGTAAGAAGTACCAATTATCATACCATTGATAGCATTCAAAATCGTTGCTTTACGGCATAGTCAGCCGCCCGAGCGGTTAGAGCCATGTAAGTAAGTGATGGGTTTTGGGTAGAAGTAGAAGTCATACATGAACCATCGGTTACGAAAACGTTTTTGCAGTGGTGTAGCTGATTCCACTTATTAAGTAGCGAAGTTTTTGGGTCTTTTCCCATTCTTACGCCACCCATTTCATGGTTTTCGTTACCTGGTAAACGTTTGGTATCGATGGTTTGAATGTTTTTGAAGCCTGCTTCGTGGTACATTTCAGAAAATTGCTCGTGAAAATCCTTCAAAACTTTTTCATCGTTATCATCATAGCCAATCGAAACTCGTAGCTGTGGAATACCGTATTTATCAACAAGCTGTTTATCTAATTTTACTACGCTACTTTCTTTCGGAATTGTTTCAGCCATCATGCTTGAGCCAATGCCCCATGCTCCCAAACTTGGATTCAAGAGGTTGTGCTTTAAATCTTCGCCTAAGCTATCTTTGTTGGTCAATTCAATTCTGGAAGCGGTAAGGGTAGAAGCATACCCGCGTAAGAAATCGGTTTCCTGCTTGAATACATTCCGAAAGCGGGGAATATAGCTGCCGTTAGGGCGGCGACCGTCAGTGGTAGAATCCAGCGAGCCTTCGTATTCGGCTGACATTCTTCCTCGATAACTATGAAATGCCATAAATTTTCCGAGCAAATCGTTATCATTGCTAAGGCCATTCGGGAAGCGATTAGAAGTAGAGTTTAATAGAATTAGATTTGTATTGAGTGGCGAAGCATTCAAGAAAATAATCTTGGCATAAAACTCAATCATTTCTTTCGTTTGGGTATCAATGACTCTTACCCCCGTAGCTCTACCTTTAGTTTCATCGTAAATCACCGAATGTACGACTGAGTGTGGGCGGAGAGTCATTTTACCCGTTTTTTCAGCCCAAGGAATTGTGGATGAATTACTGCTATAATAGCCACCATAGGGACAACCACGCTCACAAATCGTACGATTTTGACAGGCAGCACGGCCTTGTTTGTAGTGAATATCTTTGGGTTGTGTCAGATGAGCCACTCGACCGATAATTACGTGGCGGTCAGGGTATTTTGTGGCAATTTTTGATTTAAAATGCTTCTCAACGCACGACATCTCGTGGGGTGGGAGAAACTCTCCATCGGGTAAGATAGCAAGGCCATCTCGATTACCCGAAATACCCGCAAATTTTTCGACGTAGCTGTACCATGGAGCAATATCAGCGTAGCGGATGGGCCAATCTACTGCGTAACCATCACGAGCTGGGCCTTCAAAATCGAAATCGCTCCAACGTTGGGTCATGCGTCCCCACAGGAGCGAGCGTCCACCAACATGGTATGCACGAATCCAGTCGTAGGGGCGGTCTTGGATATATTCTTGTTCGGCATCTTTAGTCAGAAAATGAGCAGTCGCTTCGGTAAAAATGAAGTTTTTACTTGCAATCTGGTAGTCTTTCTTGATTTCGAGTGGTACTTGCCCCCGATGCTCAAATTCCCACGGTTGTTTTAGTGTAGTAGGGTAGTCGATTACGTGTTTTACGTCTCGTCCACGGTCTAAAACCAAGGTTCGTAAACCTTTTTGAGTGAGTTCTTTGGCTGCCCAGCCACCGCTCATCCCCGTGCCAACTACAATAGCATCGAAGGTGCGAGACTTTATGTCGTCAATATTAAAATTTGGCATTTTTTTAGGTTGAATAGAGAGTAAATTTATCTAAAAGTAGTGAAATAGTTAAGAATTTAGAAGGGTATTTCGCAAGATTTTATCTAATTATTAAAAATGATACTTTGAAATTTATTTCACCAATTACCTTTTTTCGGTTATATTCGCCCATATTCCAACCTTATACCATTCCTTATTCAGTTGCCTCTCTATGAAAAACAAGTATTTTGTTCCTTTTGTATTACTCACATCGTTGTTCTTTTTGTGGGGATTCGCCCATAATCTCAATCCGATTCTGATTCCACACCTCAAAAAAGCCTGTCAACTGACTGATTTTCAGTCGGCGTTGATTGATAGTGCCTTTTTTGTGGCTTATTTCGTGATGGCTATTCCAGCGGGTATGGTCATGAAAAAATACGGCTATAAAATCGGTATCATTGCGGGGCTTATCACGTTTGCAATTGGGGCATTTTTGTTTGTTCCTGCGGCCAATACGCGTGTTTTTGCTTTTTTCTTAACAGCCCTTTTCGTGATTGCTTCGGGTTTAACATTTTTGGAAACGGCTGCAAATCCATACATGACCGTATTGGGTGAACCCGAAGGTGCAACACAACGTCTAAATTTCGCTCAATCTTTTAATGGTTTGGCGGCATCAATTGCTCCGAAGATAGGAGGGATGTTCATTTTGTCGGGTGTAACGCTCTCTGATACCGAAATTGCTCGAATGTCGGTTGAGCAACTCAATTCTTATCTGGATACAGAAGCTTCGGCCGTAAAAATGCCTTATATCGTTATTGGCGTAATTGTATTAATTGTAGCTGCCATTCTGTATAAAACTAATTTACCCGAAGTGACCGATGATGCTCATGAAATAAATATGTCGGGTGGTTCGCAGTCTATTTGGCGTCATAGTCACCTTACTTGGGGAGTCATTGCCCAGTTTTTTTATGTAGGGGCTCAAGTTTGTGTATCGAGTTTTTTCATTCGTTATCTTTATCAAACTGCTCAAATTGATGAAAAATCTGCTGCTGATTATTTGGCTATTGCTTTGTTGGGCTTTATGATTGGACGTTTTGTTGGGACTTTCTTGATGCGTTTTATTTCGCCAAATCGCCTTTTGGCTATTTACTCGGCTTTGTGTATTGTTTTACTGGCAATTATTGTGCTGAATGGTGGAATGATGTCGGTTTATGGCTTAATTGGCGTGGAATTTTTTATGTCGATTATGTTTCCTACAATTTTCTCGTTGAGCGTACAATCGTTGGGCGAAGAGACAAAACTGGGGTCGTCGTTGGTTATTATGGCGATTGTGGGTGGAGCAATTTTCCCATTAATTATGGGACGTGTTTCTGATGTGAGCAATATCCAAACAGCCTACGTTGTGCCGTTGGCTTGTTTTGCGGTGGTGCTGTATTTCGGTTTGCGTGGGTATAAAGTGAAGCGAATGACGAATATAGAATGACAAATTTTTGAATGACGAAGTACAAATAACGAATGAATAAAATTTGTTATTTGTACTTCGTAACTCGTTATTTGCTCTATTCTTCTGATTTATTCTTCAAACTCATCAACAAAGAATAAGCTCCTTTCACTACAAATGTCTGATTATTAAGGTTTTCTGATTTAATAATTTCAGTCAATCCTTTTTCTGTATTTCCGATTTGAACCTCTACCATCTCAAATTGCGTGGCTGATTTCTTCACAAAAACATAGTGTTTGTTTTCAAACCTTACAATGGCATCTTCGGGTAGTACGTATGCTTTGGCATTGTTGATGGCTATTTCAGCATTCATGTAAGTGCCTGGAATGAGGCCTTTATCATACGACTCAAAATGGCAATGTACATCGGTATTGCGTTCTTCGCTAAGACTTTTGCCAATCAATAAAATCTCGCACGGGTACTTTTTATCGGGATAAGTATTGGTATAAGCCGTTACTTTTTGTCCGATACTTAGTTTATCTAAATCTTTCTCGAAAATTTTCAAAGCTAAGTGAATATCACTCGTATTCACCAGCTCAAACATTACTTCGGTAGGGGCAATGTATTTGCCAATATTTACATTTACTTTACTTACGTAACCATTGATGGGCGAATAAATATTGATACTCTTTGAAATATTATTTTCAGTAAGTTTTTCGGGGCTTATTCCTGCCAGCTTGAGTTTTTCAGAGAGTGATTTAACCAAAATTCGTTGGGTTTTTAGTTCCATTTCGGCTTGCTGGAAAACTTTATCGCTGGTTGCTTTGCTTTGATTGAGTTCTTTTTGGCGTTGAAATTCGTTTTCAAGAAAACTGATTTTCGATTGTGTTGTCAGAAAGTCTTGTTGAAGTTGAATATATTGCTGGTCTTCGATGATGGCAATGCTTTCGCCTTTCCGCACAAACATACCAGGAATCAAGTGCGTTGATTTTAGGTAGCCACCCATCGGGACACTCACCGAAATAAGGTTTTGCGGTGGAACATCGACTTTTCCATTCACCTTCAAGATTGTCGAAAAGGATTTTTGCTCCATCGGTGCTGTTGCAATACCGATGTTTTGAATTTGTTTAGCGGTTAAATTCGCAATCGGCGACTCGATGGCTGTTGAATCAGAGGCTGTTGCTTCGGTGCTATCTTTCTTTCCGCAAGAGGCGAGCATGAAGCAAGATAAACCAGCAATGATGAGTACGTTTCTATTTATTTTAATTGAATTTTTCATTTTTGAGAGAGTGTTTTTTGTTAGACAAAATATTGTCGTGAGTCCAAGCTACGTGATTAATAAAAGCCGATTGGCGGACTGGACATTCGGAAATATTACAAATACTGCATTGTTTTTGTGGAATACAGCCATCAACGTGAATAAAAAACTCGACTTTATTATCGAAATGTTGTTTGAAAAGTTCGGTAAGGCGGTCTAAAACTTCATGGGCTTCATTGACATTGATGTAATAAGGCACCGTCAGATGGCAGTCGATGTGATAAAAACCTGCGTAGTCGATTACTCGCATATTATGCACATCAATCCAGTCAGTTTGGCGGTGTTCGTTCAGAATACCCACTATTTGGTCTATAATGGCATCATCGGCTTCGTCCATAATTCCAGAAACTGACTTTCTGATAATTTTATAGCCCGTGTAAATAATGATGAAGGCAAAAATGATGGCTGCTACGCTATCAATCCAAGCAAAACCCGTAAGTAAGATTAAGCCAACACCCAGTAAAAGGCCTATCGACGAATAGGTATCCGAATGTAAATGCGAGCCACTGGCAATCAGAATAGGGGAGTTTTCTTCACGACCTTTTTTGATGCAATAATAACCTACTAAATAATTAATAGCACCTGTAAGAGCAACCAAGGCCAAACCGAAATCGAGTTGTTTTAGCTCGTGGGGGTGAATGAAATTATTGATTCCTTCGTAGATGATGATAAAACCCGCAATCGAAATTAGCACCCCTTCGATGGCCGATGATAAAAACTCAACTTTGCCGTGGCCGTAGGGATGTTCTTTATCACGAGGTTTCGACGAAAGAATGATGCTATAAAGTCCAATAAAGCCCGCAATAACATTGACGCTGCTTTCGAGGGCATCGGTCAGAATTGCTACCGACGAAGTGAGCCACCAAGCTACTAACTTGATAACAAACAATGCTACCGAAACCGCCACCAAAATTTGTTGCATCCGAATCGGATTTACTTTTTTTTCTGTCATAATATTTTTTTATTAGTCGATGGTCAACAGACAACGGTCAATAGTTTTTCTAAAAAAGGTCCTAATCCAAATAAATGTATTCGTCTGTGGACTATTGTCTGCCTACTGTGGACTATTAATAATTTACCAACGAATTTAACTGAATAATGCTATCGTTGAGATTTTTTATGGCTTCTACGTAATCATTCCGAATGCTCGTTGCCTGATTGGTGAGCGTTACCCATTCGAGGTAATTAATACTGCCATTTATGAGTTGTTGCTGAGCCGTAGTATTAATTAGGGTAGCATTATTTAGTGCTGTTTTTTCGTAATACTCTACGGTTTTCAGAAACTTATTGTATTCGCCCAAGGCTGTTTGATAAGCATTGCTGATGCTTTGTAAACCTACTTCGTAGTTGCTTTCGGCTACGAGTTTATTTACTTTCTCGCTATTGATTTTGGCCTTCTGTGCCGTTGCAAAAATCGGAATTCCCACACCCACCTGCACCGACTGAAATCTGTGCCAACCGTTATAGATAACGTTATCTGCTCCTGTTCCTCTGATACTTCCGTTATTATAATTCAGCGATAACGTAGGCAAAAGCTTCTTTTTTTCTACATCAATACTGGCTTCGGCAATTTGCTGTTGTTGGCTGAGCAGTTTCAAACTTGGGTGGTCTTTTAATACATCAACGCTTGCTTTATTAGCCAATTGTAGTTTATAAGGCCCATTGATGGGTATCAGATTACTCGATGTATTAAGCAGGTACTGAAAACGTAGTTTGAGTAATTCGATGTCTTCGCCAATTTGTCGTAGTTGAACATTAATTTGCCCGAGTTGATTTTCGGCAGTTACTTTCTCTAAAATATTACTTTCGCCTTTGGCCAAACGGAGTTCGGCACGATTTAAAAACGTAGTGTAAAGGCTATCGGCAAACTGTAAAAGTTGGCGTTTTTGTTGTAAGTATACCAAATGATAGTACGCCTGACTTACTTGTTTTTTGAGTTCGTGTTCGGTTGAAGCAATGCTCAAAGTACTGTTTTTCCAAAGTTCGGTGTAGTAGTTTTTCTGACTTTCATAAACCTTCGGAAAACTAAAACTTTGTCCCAAACTCAGCCTCGAATCCATATAAACACTATTGATTTGCCCAGCTTCCAGTGCAATCGTGCTGCTTGGAATCATCTTGGCTGTTCCGATGATACTTTTTTGATACTCAGCCCTTATCTTTTCATTTTTGATAGAAAGGTTGTTTTTCAATGCCATGTCAATAGCTGCTTCTAAACTTATTGGAGTTTGAGCATTGGCCGACAGCGTAAAAGTCAAGAAAAGTAAGATAATAGCAATTTTTGGTGAAATAGTCTTGGTTTTTCCTTCAAATACCATGTATAAAATTGGTAAAACGAAAAGCGTTAAAAACGTAGCAATAAGTAAGCCTCCAATCACAACCGTGGCGAGTGGGCGTTGGACTTCAGCTCCTGCACCATTGCTGAGTGCCATTGGTAAAAAGCCCAACGATGCAACAAAGGCGGTCATCAAGACAGGGCGAAGTCGTAGATTTGTTCCTTGCAAAACTACTTTCCGTAAGTCATGCTCGCCATCATTTTTTATTCGGTTAAATTCGGCAATCAGAACGATACCATTCAAAACCGCTACCCCAAACAAAGCAATAAAACCAACACCAGCACTGATACTAAACGGAAGTCCACGCATGGCTAAGAAGAAAATTCCCCCGATGGCCGAAAGCGGAATAGCCGAATAAATAAGCAAGCCATGTTTGATGGAATTGAAAGCAAAAAATAGTAACAAAAATATCAGAATCAACGAAACTGGCACGGCAATCATGAGGCGTTGTTTGGCTGCATTAAGGTTTTCGAATGCTCCGCCGTAGGTTACATAATAGCCCGTTGGAAACTTTATTTGCTTGTCAACTTTACCTTGAAGTTCGTTTACAATTGTCTGAACATCACGGCCTCTCACGTTGAAGCCCACCACAATTCTACGTTTGGCATCTTCCCGTTGTATCTGATTGGGGCCATCTTTTATAGCCACATCAGCCAACTGAGAAAGCGGGATTTGTGTGCCATTTGGTGTTGGAATGAGGAGGTTCTGAATATCTTCTACGTTTTTCTTTTGTTCGCCCGCTAATCTTACTACCAAATCGAAACGTTTTTCTCCTTCAAAGACCATTCCTGTGCTTTGTCCTGCCAGTGCAGTATTCACGATTCGATTGACATCAGAAATACTAAGGTTATACTGAGCAATCATGTTGCGTTTATATTCAATCAATACTTGCGGCATACCCGAAACCGTCTCCACATAAAGGTTTTTTGCCCCTTCAACGGTATTGATGATTTCGCCTAAATGATGAGCGTATTTGGTGAGTGTATCGAGGTCTTCTCCAAAAAT
>JALQYE010000085.1 GCA_023254245.1 Emticicia sp. | reverse complement strand
CATTAGCTTTTTGTTTGATGATTCTATCTATTTCAAACAAAGCTATTTTGAATAAAGTTTTTTTAGATGAAGTTTAAATAACCTAAAATATACAGAAAATACAAAATTTTACGATAGACTCTGTGAAACTCTGTGTTCTCCGTGCCTCTGTGGTAAACAATTATTCAGGAATATCCATCCGAATTCGCCACTCTTTAGGCAAATAATTATTCATTCTATTGCCAATCACTTTCATAAAACCAAGATTCAAGCCTTCATAACGAGCCAAAAGCCAACCGTTTTGTGCATTTTCGACCGAAATTTGCTCTTTTTTCAAGAACTTGAGAGCATCTTCTTTCGATAATTCTACATAAGGTAAATCGGCCGAAATAGCGGTACTTAAAGCCAAATCATGGCTCGGAATAAAATCTTCACCTTTAAATTGCCCAATCTCAAAACCCGATGAACGCTTTTGCAGAACTCTCAGAAGTGTAGCATATTCATTGGTTAGATTGCTTGGAATAGCCACGATTGCCCCTTCTGGCTTTTCATAAAACTCAAAATTTTCGGGTTTAGCCAGCCATTTTTTTAACAACTCCACTTTCTTTTGAGGTACACGATTAAACTTAACTTTACCCCTCACTTCAGCTTTTGAACCTTGCGTTTTTCGGAAAATAGCGAGGTAAAAGCCCTCTCCTTTGGTTTTATGTGGATAAAATTGATAGCCAAAACTTTTCTCGGTAATATTCCAATCGGCTGGAATATTGAGTTTAACTTCTTCAAAATCAGCGGTTTGAGTAAGCCATTTAGCGTTTTCTTGGTTTTCTTTTTCGTTATACGTACAAGTCGAATAACACAAGTATCCATCGGGGGCAACCAACATAGCCGCAGCTTGTAAAATACGCTTCTGGCGAGCCGAACAAAGCTGCACACTATCTTCCGACCATTCATTACGAGCCTTTGGGTCTTTTCTGAAAAGTCCTTCGCCCGAGCAAGGGGCATCGGTCAACACCAAATCAAAAAAAACTTCCAAATCAATCATATCCTCGGGGTCGTGGTTACTCACAATATAGTTTGGAAAACCCCATTTTTCGAGGTTTTCTTTTAATGGTGCAACCCTGCTTTTAATTACTTCATTGGCTACCAATAGACTTTTTTCATTCAGAAACGATGCTAAAAGGGTCGTTTTCCCACCAGGAGCGGCACATAAATCCATCACTCTGATGGGTTTGTCAAAATCAAGCGTTTGTTTGATGGCCTCTGCTACAAACATTGATGAAGCCTCTTGTACGTAGTATGCTCCTGCATGAAAAGCTGGGTCGAGCGTAAAACTCGGACGCTTGGGCAAATAACGTCCATCGGTATTCCATTTTACTGGTTCGGTCTCTTGGTCAAATAAAGCATCATTTATGACCTTTTTCTGAGGATTTAGTCGAATGGCAGTTGGGGTTTCTTGTTCGAGACTTTCGGCAAAGGCCGAATATTCAGCACCGAGAATGTGCTGCATTTGTACTATGAAATTTTCAGGTAAATTCATTAACGTTTCATTAACAGTAAAAGTGCAACGCTCGATGTCTTAATGGCATCTTGAATGGAGACAAGAGAAATAAGACAAAAGACATGAGAATAAAGATTTTCAATTTTTCTGTTTTTTGTCTATAATCTTTTGTCAAATTAATTTAACCAAATCGCCTATTCGAGAATATTACTCATTTTTTTACAAATTTAATTAAAACTGATTACTAAAATGAGAACATTGTTTAAAACACTTGTATTTGCATTGTTGGCTTGCCCAAATTTATGTTGGTAGGCGTTACGGGTTCGACCATGACTAAATTCAAATTGATTGAAAATATTAAGCCCGATTTTAAACTTTTACCTGCTCTATCGGTTGTATTTTAGAAATGGAACATTTTTCATGGAAGATCGTTATCAATATGGTTTTTCTCGGGTGTTGAATTTGCCTTTGGTGCAATTGCCCGTACGAAACCAAACCGTAGGGGTTGTAGGGGTTTCGGTTGGTTTATCGTTTGCTCTGGGGGCGAAGTTGAGAGAAGTCTAAAGCTTGTATATGAAAATAAAGGATAAATAAAAAAGGAAGTCTTCGCTCAAAGCGAAGACTTCCTTTTAATTAATCGTCCGTTGACTATTAGATTTGAACTCTTTTGAAAGCTGTGATTTTCAAGCCTTTCAAAGTTTTCTCTAATAATTGAGCGATTGTCAATGAGTTGTCTTTTACGAACTCTTGGTTCAATAAAGTATTTTCTTTGTAGAATTTACCTAATTTACCCATAGCAATTTTTTCTAACATCGCTTCTGGTTTGCCTTCTTGACGAGCAACTTCCATACCGATTTCGATTTCTTTTTGTACGATAGCTGGGTTTACGTCTTCTTTGTCAAGACCTACTGGCTTCATGGCAGCAATTTGCATCGCTACGTCTTTACCAACCTCAGTTACGTCAGTTCCTTGAGTGTTATCAAAAGCAACCAATACACCTAATTTTCCAGTTGAGTGTGTGTATGATACAACTTGCTCAGCTTCTACGAATTGGTAATCAGTTACAACGATTTTCTCTCCGATTTTACCTACTAATTCGATGATAGCCTCTTCAACTGTGCGGCCATCAGCCATTTTAGTAGCTAATAAAGTTTCTTTATCTTTTGCGTTGTTTTCAACACCTGTTTTCAAAACATCAGCTGCTAATTCACGGAATGAATCAACTTTAGAAACTGGCTCAGTTTCGCAAGCTAATGCTAAGATTGTAGCATTTTTACCGTTATCGCTAATCAATACTAATCCTTCGTTTGTTTCGTTGTCAGCACGTTTTGCTGCTACTTTTTGTCCAGCTTTACGGAGTATTTCAACTGCTTTGTCGAAGTCACCTTCTGCTTCTGTCAAAGCTTTTTTACAGTCCATCATACCCGCTCCTGTCATCTGACGGAGTTTGTTTACATCTGCTGCTGTGATATTCATTTTATGTTTTTATTAAGTTTGTATTAATACGTTATCTTTTTGAAACAGAACAGCCCAAAACTTTCGCTTCGGGCTATTCTATCTGAATTATATCATTAGCCTTTTATTAAGCTTCTGTTTCTTCTTCTGCAGGAGCAGCAGTTTCTTCTGGAGCTGAAATGATAGCTTTTGCTTCATCAACTGCACGTTTTGCATCTTCTTCATCTTGCAAAGCAGCATTGTCTTTGTCAAGTTTACGCTCCATGATACCTTCTTCGATAGCCTTACCGATAGCCAAAGTAATCAAGGCTACTGATTTGTAAGCATCATCATTTCCTGGGATTGGATATTCAACAGCCTCAGGGTTTGAGTTAGTGTCACAAATGGCAATTACTGGAATACCAAGACGGTGAGCTTCTGATACTGCAAGGTGTTCACGCTTCACGTCAACAACAAACAAAGCAGCAGGAAGTCTTGAAAGGTCAGCAACACCACCCAACAAACGCTCTAATTTGATACGCTCGCGGTCTAACATCAAACGCTCACGTTTCGCGATGTTTTTAGCAGTTGCTTCGTCTTTCAACATACGCTCTACGTTTTGCAATTTTTTCAAAGATTTTTTGATAGTTGCAAAGTTTGTAAGCATACCACCTAACCAACGCTCAGTTACGTAAGGCATTTTCAAGCGACGTGCTTCTTCAGCAACGATTTCTTGAGCTTGTTTCTTCGTAGCTACGAACATGATTTTGCGTCCAGAACGAACGATTCCTTTAACAACTTCTTGAGCGTCTTCTAAACAAGCAAGTGTTTTGTTAAGGTCGATGATATGGATTCCGTTTTTCTCCATGAAGATATACGGAGCCATTTTTGGGTCCCATTTGCGGGTAAGGTGACCGAAGTGTACACCTGCATCCAATAATTCTTTGTACTCTAATTGTGCCATTTGACTAAATTAGTAAGATGTAAATAATAAATTAAACTACGCAGCACAGCACACCGGACACGATTAAGTGCTGTCTGGACTATAAAATAGATTTACGAATGAAGAATTACGTTTTACGAATAAAAAGTAATGGGCTTCATATAAAAACTACGAGGTACAGATAAGAAAATTTGTAGTTAGTACCTCGTAATTCATAAATAATATTAACGTTTCGAGAATTGGAATCTCTTGCGTGCTTTACGACGACCTGGTTTTTTACGTTCAACCATACGTGCATCACGAGTTAAGAAACCTTCTTTTTTCAACGCTGGACGGTTCTCTGCGTTTGCTTCGCACAAAGCACGAGATACTGCCATACGAACAGCTTCTGCTTGGCCAGCAATACCACCACCACTTACGTTTACTTTTAAATCATACTGACCAGCTGTGCTTGTTGTAGCAAATGGCTGATTCAAGATAATTTGGAGAATCTCTGAAGGGAAATATTCCTTCAAACCTTTTCCATTGATAGAAACTTCACCATTTCCCGCTTTCATGTAAATACGAGCTACGGCTGTTTTTCTTCTACCTACTGCGTTGATAACTTGCATTTGTATATAGAATTTGAAAATATTCTGAAATTAGATAAATTATTTTGGTTATTAGAAAATTGGTTATTGTGAAATTGGTTAAATAAATTACCTACTCACAATTCATAACCAGTAACTAATAACAAATCACCAAATTATAATTCAATTGTTTTTGGTGTTTGAGCTGCGTGTGGGTGTTCTGCTCCAGCATATACATATAAGTTTGTATATAAGCGACGACCCAAACGACCTTTCGGTAACATACCTTTTACGGCCATTTCAACTACACGACGACCATCTTTTGCCATTAACTCACGAGGAGTAGCAAAACGTTGTCCACCTGGGTGCCCTGTGTGACGGATATACACTTTATCAGTCATTTTCTTTCCTGTCAAACGTATTTTTTCTGCATTGATAACAATTACGTTATCGCCACAGTCAACGTGAGGAGTGTAGTTTGTTTTGTTTTTACCACGAATGATATTCGCAATTTGGCTACACAAGCGGCCCAATACTTTGTCGGTAGCATCAATAACTACCCATTCTTTATTAACGGTTTCGCTGTTAGCTGAAATCGTTTTGTAACTTAAATGCTTCACTGTTTTGTTTATTTTAAATGTTCGATACACTTAGTTTCCCAAGCGGTTTGAAAAAAGCATTTGTCATCTATTTTTAGCTGTCACTCCCAACTGCTACGACTACTTTTCGATGACTTTTTCCACGAAGTTATGGGGTGCTGAAACAACACATGATTCGCTTCGGAATTAGCGTTTCTCCCTAACTTAAATTATCCCTCGAACAAACGGGCTACGCTACGAGGGTGGTATTTTGGGGCTGCAAAATTATAAATTTCTTTTAATAAAACCAATAACTTATGAATTATTTTATGTGTAATTAGTTGATATGAAGATAAGAACGTAAATTTGTGCATGTTCATGTCTGATAAAAGCTTCAAAAAGCATCGACTGTTAAGACCCATCCCAAAATCATGAAATATTTTCTTACAATTTTGCTGATTACATTTTCTGTATATATAGGTTCTGCACAATGGAAACCTAATGATGCTACACCTTCGATGGTGAGTGTGGCTCCCGACTTTCAGTACGCAGTACTTTATTCGATTGATGATGAAGGAAATAGCTTTTATGTTTGGGCCGATTACAGAGATAATCTGATTGATTTATATGCTCAAAAGCTTGATGCGAAAGGTACACCACAGTGGGCAAAAGATGGTCTACGTATAGGCCGAATTTTAGATAAAAGTACATTTATTTATACCCCTAAATTAATTAAACCAGATGGTAAGGGTGGAGCATATATTTTGTGGCACAGATGTATTGATATAAACAAAACTGACCGCCGAAATCTATATGCTCAGTATGTATCGAGCGAAGGAAAAGCTCAATGGGCAGCCGATGGTGTAAAAGTTACTGACCAAGAACTCACAAGCGATGATGCCAACGATGGCGTTTTGGAACTAAATGACCTGAAGAATGATAAATTATTAATAACGTTCAATAATTTTAATCGTGCTACTAATGATAATATAGTTTACACAAAAAAATTGAATTATGCAGGTAAAGTAGTAGAGGATGAAACGCAACTATTGAGTGCCAAAGGTTTAGAAACAAAGGTCTTATACGATGAGAAAAATGGCAAATTCATTGCTCTTATAAAAGACCCAAGCACCGATTATTCGTTTCAGACTTTTGATGCGGCCAATAAAGCACTTATCTCAGTGACTGCGGCCTTGCCTAATTCTTTTTCAGGGAAAACTCGCATTGATTTATTTAAGGTTGATAATGACGGAAATGCGATAATCGGACGAACGCTTTCGAGCGATACTGATTCAAAAAAGAATGTTTTGGTGCATAAAATCAGTAAAGACGGAAAGAATATTTGGGGAAGTAGCGGTGTGAATTTAGGTTCAAACTCAACGTTTGATGTGCAAATTATACCAACAAGCGATGGCGGTGGAATAGCTACTTGGATTGAAACAGGCGATAAATCAAGACCTTTTCAGATGGCAAAAATCAACGCCAGTGGTACTATTATTTGGAAAAAAGATGTTTTCACTCCTCGCTCAGATAAATCGTATTTTTTGCCTAATAAACTTATTTCTGATGGTAAAGATGGAGTTTACACGTTGTGGTTATTTCCAAAAAATATTGGCTACGACCTAACGATTCAACATTTTGATTCAAATGGAAATCCAAAATTTGGTGAAGATGGCGTTGCTATAAAAGACTATACCTTTTTTAGCGATTATCGCTTGATGCTTCACCCAAAAACGGGCGGAGTTATTGTGCTTTACGGCTGCAATAAAGAATTGGAAGATGGGCGTGGTGGTTCGGTAGATTTATATACTAATTATTTCACCGAAAATGGTAAAATTGGCTTAGATGTGCTACCAAGTATTACGGTAGCCTCGCCAAGCCCGAATAGTTTTTGTGCGGGACAAAGTTTTTCGATTTCGTTCACAACGGCTGATGGAAGTTTCAACCTCGATAATAGATTTAGAGTGTTGCTTTCTGACAAGACAGGGAATTTCGATAAAGCGATTGAGTTAGGAAATGATACGCGAAGAACGGTTAATGTTAAAACAACACAGGGTTTAGAGAAAGGTACGTATAAAATTAAGGTAGTCTCGACTTCGCCCGTGATTGAAAGTACTAATACTGTTGAAATAACAGTTGGAGATACAGGCGTGCCGATAATCGCATCGGATAAATTATCAATATGTGCTGGAGGAAATGAAAAAGTAACGCTGACGTCGAGTAGCTGCAAAGATGGTCTTCTGAAATGGTCAAACGGTTCGACAACTACCTCTATTGCTGTTTCGCCAGTAGATAATACTACGTATACCGCAACTTGCACAATTTCGGGTTGTAAAGAAAGTGCCGTTTCAAATTCGATTTTGATTCAAGCCATAAAGCTGGCGGTTACAGCCAGCAATACAGGCCCGTATTTTGAGGGTGAACTATTGCGGTTGAGTAGTACATCAAGCACAGGAACAGCTCCACTAAAATACGAATGGACTGGGCCGAATAGGTTTGCTTCGACGGTTCAGAATCCAAGCATTTTGAATATTTCGGTGAGTGCTTCAGGAACGTATACTGTGAAAGTAACCGATGCTAATAATTGTCAAGGAAATGCCCAAACCGAGGTGAAGGTTAACCCAATTTTGACCAATGAAGCTCCCAATAATGCAATGGTAAGTGTTTTCCCGAATCCTGTAAGCGAGCAGTTAAGTGTATCGTTTGAGGCTGAACCAAATAAACAAATCAGT
Source organism: Emticicia sp. (assembly GCA_023254245.1). Lineage (GTDB taxonomy): Bacteria > Bacteroidota > Bacteroidia > Cytophagales > Spirosomataceae > Emticicia. The sequence continues at coordinate 9,559 of JALQYE010000085.1, read as the reverse complement.
ATCTCGCTTTTGGATAGCCGAGGTCGAGTAATCGAACAGCGAAAACTAAAATCAATGGGCGGAAATCAGCAAGAAAAGTTTGATATTAGAAGCCTAACGAGCGGGCAGTATTTGCTCAAAATAAACACTTCGCAACAAGAAGTAGTTAAGAAGATAGTAGTCAGTCAATAGTCTACGGACGACGGACGATAGTAAAGAAGTATTTAATAAAAAACTGTGGTCAATAGACCGTTGATTGTGGTCTTACAAAAACTGTGGTCAATCGACTATAGGCTGTGGTCTAATATAAAACCAATAAAAATGTCGTTAAAAACATATTTCCTACAAGTAAAAGAAGTCGTACAAGAAACGGCTGATAGTGTAACCATTTATTTTTGGCATCCTTTAAGTGAGCAAATCAAATATAAAGCAGGGCAGTTCATTACTATTATTGTTCCAGCTGGTGAAGGTGGTAAGAAAGTGCGTCGTAGCTATTCGATGTCCACATCTCCACACAGCGATACCGCCATTGGCGTCACTGTCAAACGAGTAGAGGGTGGTTTAGTTTCTAATTACCTCAACGATAACGTAAAGGTTGGAGACTTCTTAGAAGTGCTTGAGCCACTGGGTAATTTCTTTGTAGAGCCAGATGCCGATAAAACCCGTCATTTAGTGCTTTTTGCGGCTGGAAGTGGTATTACACCAATGATGTCAATCGCGAAATCGGTATTGAAAATGGAGCCAAACTCTCGTGTAACCCTCATTTACGGGAACCGTAGCGAGGAAACAATTATTTTTAAAAGTAAGCTCGAAGAACTCGGAGCTCAGTACGGTTCACGCTTAGCTGTGCATCATTTGTTGAGCCGTCCTTCAAGTGTTTGGGTGGGGAAATGCGGCCGCATTAATCAAGGGGCGGCTATCAGAATTATGAAAGAAGCCGATACTGATTTCACGAAAGATAATTTTTATCTCTGCGGGCCAGTAGGTATGATGGAAGACGTAATTGCTGGTTTGGGTATTTATAATGTCTCGAAAGACCGTATTCATCGCGAAAATTTCCATGCTCCGATGGTTGAAGACGAACCACAAGAAGCCGATGATTCGTTACAAACCCAGACCGTAAAAGTAAAATATAACGGCGATGAATATGAATTTGAAGTGCAACCACACCAAACAATTTTAGAAGCTGCACTCGATTTAGATATTGACTTGCCATATTCGTGCCAAGCGGGTATGTGTACGGCCTGTATGGGCACTTGTACCGAAGGAAAAGTGAAATTGGATGAAGAAGATGGTCTGACCGAAAAAGAACTCAAAAGAGGTTTGATTTTGACCTGTGTAGCTCACCCAATATCGAAAGGGGTTGTGATTGAGATTGATTAAGAAAACGATTAATACTTTCATTTTAAGCCATAGATTCTTTACTTTTGTAATAATCTGTGGCTTTTTTGTACGTTATACCCCTAAAAAATAAAATTATTTCCCGTGCTTTTTACAAATAAAAAAATACTTTTGCTTGCTATTATTTGTAGCTTTTTTGGTTCACTGACCTCGTTTATTTTACCGCAAAAAACTCCGCCGAACTTCCTTATTCGTCAAGAACGCTGGGCAGATAGTTTACTCTCAACCATGACTTTGGAAGAGAAAGTCGGTCAGTTATTCATGATTGCTACTTTCTCGAATCGTACCGAAACGTATTATCAACAAGTAGAGAACAATATTGCAACCTATCATCTTGGCGGATTAATTTTTTTTCAAGGTGGGCCATATCGTCAGGCACGTTTAACGAACCGTTATCAACAGATTTCTCGTATTCCGCTCATGATTGGTATAGATGCTGAGTGGGGTTTAGGTATGCGGCTTGATAGTGTTATTGAGTTTCCGAAACAAATAACGCTCGGAGCCATTCAAGATAATAGTTATGTTGAAAAATTTGGTGAAGAAGTTGGTCGTCAATGCAAACGGCTGGGCATTCATGTAAATTTTGCTCCGTCGGTTGATGTCAATACCAACCCCAAAAACCCGATTATCAATTATCGTTCGTTTGGTGAGTCGCAGTACAATGTTGCCGAAAAAGGAGCAATGTATATCAAGGGAATGAAAAAATACAATGTCATGGGAAGTGCCAAGCACTTTCCTGGGCATGGCGATACTGACCAAGATTCTCACCGAACGCTTCCGTGGGTAAGTCATTCGGTTGATAGATTGAATGAAATAGAACTGTATCCTTTCCGCAAACTGATTGCCGACAGTATCGCAATGGTCATGACTGGTCATTTGTTTGTGCCAGCACTTGAACCTCGCATCAATACGCCTACGTCTGTTTCTCGTAAAATTGTGACCGAAACCATCAAAGAAAAAATGGGTTTTGAGGGAATTGCCATCACCGATGCCCTCAATATGCGTGGCATTACGGCAGGTTTACAAGCGGGCGAACCCGAACTATTGGCTTTTTTGGCAGGAAATGATATTTTACTGCAATCGGGTAATCTTCCTGCGGCATTCAATCGAATTAAAGCAGCGGTAGAAAGTGGGCAAATACCGATAGCTGATTTGGAAGCCCGTGTAAAAAAAGTCTTAAAAGCGAAATTTTGGGCAGGTTTAAATAATTATAAACCAATTGAAATGGCTGGTTTAGGTAGCGATTTGAACAATAAAAAAGCCAATGATTTAAAAGCAGAATTATTTGAACAGGCCGTAACAATTATCAAAAATCAAGATAATTTATTACCGTTCATAAATCTCGATACTACAAGTTTTGCGTCGGTGGCAATTAGTGCCGAGTCGGGCAATGAGTTTCAGAAAATGCTTAGCCAGTACGCCAATTTTAGGCATTTTGCTATTCCTTTTAAGCCTGCAGCCGAGAAAGATGTAGCGTGGGTTTTAGAAGAAGCCTCTAAGTATAAAGTAGTAGTGGTAAGCGTGCATGATATGAACAGCCGAGGCGATAGAAACTACGGAGTTTCGCCCGCAACAATTTCGTTTATCAATCAACTTCGACAAAAAACAAAGGTTGTGGTCGTTGGTTTTGGGAATCCGTATGGCATGAAATTGTACGATGGAGTTTCGACTTTAGTCTGTGGCTATGAAGATGAAGTTGCTTCGCAGCGAGTTGTTCCACAGATTTTGTTTGGAGCATTACCAGCCAAAGGAAAATTACCCGTGACGGTTACGTACGAGCAAAAAGTAGGCAATGGCGTGCAAACCGAACGCATCGGGCGAGTATCTTTTGGAACACCCGAGAGCGTAGGGATGAACGAAAAAAAACTCAACGAAATCGAACAGATTGTGCAACAAGGTATTAGCAATCGGGCTTTTCCAGGGTGTCAAGTTTTGGTGGCTCGTAATGGAAAAGTAGTTTATAACCGAAACTTTGGGACGCTTCGTTACGACATTTATGAGCCCGTAAACGACCAAACACTTTACGACATTGCCTCGATGACCAAGGTATCGGCTACGCTGCAAGCAGTAATGCTTTTGAACGAAAGAGGAGCAATTGATTTAAACGAAAAAGCATCAACCTATCTGCCCGAAATGCGTGGAACCAACAAAGAAAACATGCTGGTTTCGGATATTCTGATGCACCAAGCGGGTTTGGTAGCTTTTATTCCGTTTTGGGAGAAAACCAAATTGGGCGGAACATTTAAAAGTGATTATTATCGTTTTACAAAAGACAGTGTAAATTTACAAGTAGCTGATAATCTGTATATTACGCCTGCTATCAGAGATTCGGTGTGGCGTTGGGTGCAGCAATCAAAACTTATCAATGTCTATGATAAACTGGGCGGGTATCGGTTTACGTACAGCGATTTAGGTCTGATTATATTGCAAAAAATGGTGGAGAGAATTACGAATCAACCACTCGATGAGTTTGTGGAACAGAATATTTATGAGCCGCTTGGAATGACTTCAACGCTCTATAATCCGAATACAAAATTTGCCAAGACTAATATTGCACCCACCGAAAACGATGCCATTTTTCGAGCCTCACAGATTCAAGGAACCGTTCACGACCCAAACGCTGCCTTACTTGGTGGAGTGGCTGGCCACGCAGGACTTTTTAGTAATGTGAGCGATTTAGTGAAGCTCTACCAGATGAATTTGCAGAAAGGCTATTATGGCGGTCGCCAAATTTTGTTTTCGACAACAGTACCGCATTTTGCCAAAAACTACACACAACGCAGCCACCGAGGATTGGGCTGGGACAAACCCGAAGCGGGCGACGATAAACCTGTAATAGCGATTGATGCTTCGCCCAAAACTTTTGGTCATACGGGCTTTACGGGTACGGCTGTGTGGGTTGACCCCGAGCGAGATTTAATCTTCATTTTTCTATCAAACCGAGTGTATCAAAGCTCAGCCAATAATAAAATCAACACACTCAAGATTCGTAAACGCATCCATGAAGTAATCAACGCTTCGATTATTCAGTAGTGCTTTGTGTCAAACAAAAACGATTTGTATATCATAGAACTTTGTGTTAATTTGCCTTAGATAAACTCAAACCTCTCTATGAACAAAATAACTATCCTCCTTTCATTTCTCTTTCTTTCATTCACTGTAACAACCTTGGCTCAAAAGAAGAAATCCATTATTCGGACACTCATCGTCGATGGGCAAAATAACCATGTTCAATGGCCTAAGATAACTTTCATGATGAAAAAATACCTGGAAGAAACAGGTAGATTCAAAGTAGATGTTCAAAGAACCAAATATACTTGGGAAGGAGAAGAATTTATTAAAAGCTTTCCTATTGATGGGGTGGGAGAAACCGAAGCGATGAAAAAATCGCAAACAGACCCTAATTTCAAACCAGATTTTTCAAAATACGATTTAGTCATTTGCAATTTTGGCTGGAATGCTGCACCATGGCCCGAAGAAACGCAAAAAGCCTTTGAAAAATACATGCAAAAAGGCGGAGGATTAGTCGTGATTCATGCAGCCGATAATTCTTTTCCACAATGGCCTGATTACAATAAAATGATAGGTTTAGGTGGTTGGGGCGACCGCACCGAAAAAGACGGCCCATATGTGTACTACAACAACGAAGGGCAGCTTATACGTGATAATACCGCAGGAAAAGCAGGCTCGCATGGGCCACAACATGAATATGTAATTGAAGTCAGAAATTCAGAGCATCCGATTACGAAAGGAATGCCAATGAAGTGGCTACACGCCAAAGATGAGCTATACGATAGATTAAGGGGACCTGCCGAAAACATGGAAGTTTTAGCAACGGCTTTTTCGGCAAAAGAACAAAGAGGTACAGGCCGACACGAACCTATGCTACTAACACTCAACTACGGAAAAGGTAGAGTTTTTCATACTCCAATGGGGCATATTGATTATTCGGTAGAATGTGTCGGATTCATCACTTGTTTGCTCAGAGGCTCAGAATGGGCAGCAACAGGCAAAGTTACTTTCCCGATTCCACAAGATTTCCCGAATGCCGAAAAAACAAGTAGCAAAGCCTTTAAATGAGATTTTATGGGTAATCCACAGAAGTAGTTTTGTGGATTACCTATTCAACATACTAATTTTTCCACGCTCGAAATCCATAAACAGAAAATCGAACGGGTCGATGTATTGATTGTTTTTCTTTAATGTATAATGCAAATGCGGGCCTGTTACCGTACCCGTAGCTCCAACCTCTCCAATTATCTGCATTCGCTTCACGTGTTGGCCTTTCTTTACCGAAATTTTATTCAAATGTCCATAAAGTGACTCAAAGCCATAGCAGTGCTTAATTTTGATGTAATTTCCTAAATCGGCTCTGAATCCAACTTCTATTACATCGCCATCTCCCGTAGCAATCGCTTTTTCACCCGTAGTTCCCTTCAAATCAATACCACGGTGGAAGAGCGTAACTTTATGCACTGGATGATTTCTGGCTCCATAAAACGAGTTAATATTTACCTCTTTATTCATCGGATAACCCGCAGGAATGGCATTAATGTAGTTCTCTTTGAATGGGTCGCTGTAAATATGGCGAAGCATATCATTCACTTCTACCATTGGTGTGAGTTGTGTTTCCCAGTAGTCTTCTTCGGGCAAATTATTGCTGCTTACACTTTGCGAAAAAACCGAGAAATTTATTGATAGCAAAACTATTGTAAACGCTACTTTCTTCATTATCAGACTTTTACTCTTTGTATTTCACCACAAAAATACAGCAAATTTGAGTGGAAAATACTTTTTATGAGAATTGTACAACAAGTTCGATGGATAGTTATAAGATGACATTTAATATTTGTTTAAAATATTTTGGAGTAATAGTGTTTTTTCTCGTTTTTAGCTAAAAAATTCTATCTAAATACTCACTTTATAAACCTGCTGTTAATTCCCATGTCTAATCGCTATTATCCACCAAGCCCACTCATTAAAGATTACACCTTTTTAAAGCCGAGTGCCAATTTCATCAAAAATGTAGGTTCTGTTTTTACTGCTATTTTGATTTTTGCAGGAAGTTACATGATTTTGGTAGCAGTGGGAGTATTATTTTTATACTTATGTGTACTGGGAGCCATTGCTATTCTAACGGCTAAAGTTCACTGGATTACCTTAGCATTAGCCCTTGGAATATTGGCTTTTGGGGTAATGTTTTTTGCTTTTTTATTGAAGTTTATTTTTATGGTTAAGAGAAATAGTCACGAAAATAGGCTGGAAATCAATCGAAATGACCATCCTAAATTATTTGACTTTATTGACCAGCTAACCAACGAAGTACAAGCTCCGAAACCCAAAAAGATTTTCTTGATTCCCGATGTAAATGCTTCTGTTTTTTATGATTCGAGTTTTTGGAGTATGTTCTTACCTGTTCGGAAAAACCTTCAAATCGGAATGGGATTGATTAACACTGTTAATCTTAGCGAATTTAAGGCTATTATGGCTCACGAATTTGGGCATTTTTCACAGCGGAGTATGAAACTTGGTAGTTACGTTTATACAGTCAATCAAATCATTTATCATTTGGTTTACATTCGTGATAAGTGGGACGATACCCTTGATAGTTGGGCTGATTCGACCAAAAGTGGCAATACTTTTATGTTGGTTTTTGGCTTTTTTGCTATAATTACACGAGCATTGGTCAATGTGGTTCGTAGTATTCTCGATACCCTTTACCAGTTTATCAATAAGCGATACATGGCTCTTTCAAGGGAAATGGAATACAATGCCGACCTAATTGCTGTCAGTGCCGCAGGTACCGAAACTGCCATTACTGCTCTTCGTCGTATTGATGTTGGTAATGCTGCTTATAGCCGTACGCTGGGCTATCTCAATGAGGCCATACAAGAAGATAAGCTGACCGATAATGTTTATTCGCTTCAAAAAAGCTTTATTGAGCGTATTTGTATTGAAAATAACCTTGCTACCAGTAATTCCCTCCCAATTGTAGATGATGCTTTTGCAAAGAAAATGGTGCCACAGTCACGTGTAGTATATCGTGACCAGTGGGCGTCTCACCCAGACCAAGATGAGCGTGAAGCTAATATAAAAACTGTAAATTTAGACGCTCAAATATCTGATGATTCAGCATGGATTTTATTTAATGATGCCGAAAAGTGGCAGCAAAAAATGACCAACGTTTTGTATGCCAATGCAGTTGAAGCCGAGAAAAAATACGCAGTGCTTGATGATACTGAGGTGCATCAAGACATCGATGAAAAAAATGCTCGTTATGAATTCCCACTTCAATACAAAGGTTTTTATAATAATCGTTTTTTGTATGAAATTGATTACTCCGCAGTTATTGATGAGGTTAAAAGTTCTGAAATAAGTTTTGATGAAATCTATAACGATGGAAATACGGCTCAAATAAGCCAATATTTCAATAATATAAACGACCTACGTACGCTGGAGCAAATCCGAGATAAAGCCATAGATACCCGTTCTTTTGATTTTGATGGTGTAAAATACGAGCGAGAAGACGTTCAGCAAGTGATAGATATTTTGAGTGCTGAAATTGAAACTCAGAAAAAATGGCTTGAAGATTTAGATAAAAAAGCTTTCTTATATCATTATAGACTATCGGAAGGACAAAATAAGGTAGAAGAATTTAAGCAAAAGCAAGGAGATTATCAGAACCTTGTGAAAGAAAGAGATAAATATTTGCAGCTGGTTCATCAAGCAGAAGAATGGATGTATCGTTTACGAACCAAGCAACAATGGGATGAGTACGAAATGCCAACTTTAAATAGTGGCATGATTGAATTGTACGAAAATGCCCAAGCTGCTTTTTCAGAAAGTGCCAAAGTTAGTATTTCTCCCAAAATACATCAGCAAGAGATTAGCGATAGCTATTCTAATTATTTATTGCCTGAGCCCATAGCCGACTTATCAAGTGGTTTTGAGCAAGGACAATTTATAAAAATCTACAATCAGATTTATGGAATGTATAATAAAGCCAATTCATTGAGTGTGGAATCGCTTTATGAGCTAATAAAATTTCAGTCAATAATGATTGATAAAATCTGAAATAAACTAAGCTGCGACTGCCTAAGAAATACTTTTAGGAGATAAACACAAACAAAACCGCTTTTGTGGTGGTTTTGTTTGAATGAATATCGTCTGGTTTAAAAGAGACTTACGCCTAAGCGACCACGCACCACTCAAAGCTGCCATCGAAGATGGAGAGTCGTTTTTGATGCTTTACATTTGGGAGCCTTCGGTCATGGCCGACTCACATTATAGCCCACGACACTGGAATTTTGTGCAGCAATCGCTCGATGACCTCAATGCTCAGCTTTCGGCAGGAAATGCTCTACTTTCCATTACTATTTTAGAGGGAGACGCCGAAGCTATTTTCGATGCCATTCATCAAAAATACCAACTCAAAAAAGTATTTTCCTACGAAGAAACGGGGCTGAAAATCACCTACGACCGAGATAAAGTTCTGAATAGCTATTTCAAAGAAAACAGCGTCGAATGGCGAGAGTTTCAAACAAACGGTATTGTCAGAAAACTAAAGAATCGTGAAAACTGGTCGGAGCTTTGGAAAGCACACATGCACCAAAAACTTGATGAGCCAGATTGGACAAAACTAAGAAATCCGTGTTTGGTTTTTGATGATGTGAATGAAATTTATAAGCAATTCAAACCTAAAACATACTACCTAAATCAAGATAAAGAATCCAAATCGGTTTTCCAACCAGGTGGCGAAACTTTCGCCCTTCGCTACCTCAAAAGTTTTCTGAACGATAGAGCCAAAAACTATTCAAAAACTATCTCAAAACCGCTCGAAGCCCGCAAAAGTTGTAGCCGACTCTCACCCTATATTGCTTGGGGGAATTTATCTATCCGACAAGTGTATCAATACACCCAAAATGCAAAAAAACGAGTTTCATATCGCCGAGATTTAGAAAATTTTGTTTCTCGACTGCACTGGCATTGCCATTTTATTCAGAAGTTTGAAATGGAAGACCGCATGGAGTTTGAAAACATTAATAGAGGTTATGATGCTTTGCAAAAGTCTGAAAATCAATATTTTATTAAGCAGTGGCAGTTGGGAAAAACAGGATATCCGCTTGTAGATGCTTGTATGCGGTGCGTCTGCGAAACAGGCTATTTAAACTTCCGAATG
>JALQYE010000084.1:7271-17600 GCA_023254245.1 Emticicia sp. | reverse complement strand
GCATTAGTTGGACACGAAAACTACAACGTTACGGATAATAACTTGACAGGTTCGAGGTCACAACAAATCTTAGATGGTAATTATGAGTTAGTAAACTTTACAACTACAACTAACTTATATTCAGAATATAACCGTCGTAGAGTTGAAGGCTATTTCTCAAGATTAAACTATGATTTCAACGAGAAATATTTCCTTTCATTATCTGCACGTAGAGATGGTTCAAGTAAATTCTACAAAGATACTCGTTGGGGTACATTCTACTCTATCAGTGGAGCATGGCGTTTAGACCAAGAAGCATTTATCAAAGAGCTTCCATTTGTAAGTATGTTGAAATTAAGAAGTTCATACGGACAAACGGGTAATGACGGTGGAATCAGCAACTACGCATGGCAACCACTTTATGCTTTAGGCTGGAATAATGCTTCGGAAGCAGGTATTTTGCAATCGAGTTTAGGTAATAAAAAACTTGAGTGGGAATCGAGCAATGCTTATGATATAGCTTTAGAATTTGGTTTCTTGAAAAACCGTATCACTGGTACACTCGAGTATTTCGACAGACGTTCTTCTAATTTGATTTTCGATGTTCCGTTACCACTTTCAGCAGGTATCACTACCGAGACTCGTAATATCGGAACAATGTTTAATAAAGGGGTTGAAATCGAATTAGGTATCGACCTTTTAAGAACAAAAGATTTCACTTGGAATGTTAATTTGAATGCAACTAAGATTAAGAATCAAATTACCAAAATGCCAGATGAAAGTAAAGAAATCATCGACGGAACTAAAAAGTTGAAAGAAGGTAGCTCAATTTACGACTACTGGTTGAGAGAGTTTATGGGTGTTAACTCAGAGACAGGTGTGGCTGAATACCGTGCAATCAACTACGTTGCTGCAAACTCAAGAATCACTGAAACTGGCGATACTCTTACAAACGTAATCAGTAATGCTCGTTTCCGTTATAATGGTTCGTCAATTCCTGCTCTAACTGGTGGTATCACAAATACACTCAGATACAAAGGACTTTCATTGTCGGCTTTATTAGTATATCAAGTAGGTGGTAAAATCTACGATGGTGCTTATGCAAGTTTGATGGGTGCTGGTTATAACAACGCCAAACACGTAGATATTTTGAAAAGATGGCAAAAGCCAGGTGACATCACTGATGTACCAAGAATGGATGCTGGCCGTACGGCTGACTTCGATGCTGCCTCTGATAGATGGTTAATTGATGGTAGTTACCTTAATATTCGTTCGGTTACTTTATCATACAATTTACCAAAGACAGTTTCACAAAAACTTTACTTAGAAAACGCACAAGTTTATCTAAGTGGTGAAAACTTAATGATGTTTTCTCGTAGAAGTGGTATGGGCGTACAGCAAGGCTTCAGTGGCGTAACTTCTAACGTGTATAGCACCGCAAAATCATTGGTTTTAGGTATTTCATTCTCACTATAATTAAGTCTAAATCATGAAAAATAAATTATTAATTTTAATAGCTACTGTTTTGAGCATGATTTCAACTTCATGTGAAAAAACATATTTAGAAACCTCGCCTACTGCCAGTATTGATGCGGCATCGGCTTATGCTACTACCAAAAATGCTGCTTCGGCAATCAACGGTATTTACCGTGCTTTAGTTGTTCGTTATTTATCATCACAAGGTCATTTCGGGCATCCTGCCATGATGATTATCTTAGACCACATGGGCGAAGATATGATTATCGGTACAACCGCAGCAAGCTGGCACGTAGCCGAGACAAGATGGACAAGCCACCGCTCTGATGTTGGTACAATGGCTCGTTTTCCTTACGAACTTTACTACAGAATTATCGGTAATGCCAATATCGGTATCGCTAATATTGATAATGCGACTGGTACACAAGCAGAAAGAGACCAAATAAAAGGAGAAGCATTGGCTCTTCGTGGTTGGGCTTACTTTAACTTAGTGCAGTTATACGGACAACGCTATGATGCTGCTAAGAAGCCAAACTCACAATTGGCTGTGCCATTAGTGTTAACTCCAACTACTGAAGGCCTTCCGAGAGCAACTGTTGAAGAAGTATATGCACAAATCAATAAAGATTTGACACAAGCAGCTGGATTACTTAAATCAACAAGAGCCTATAAATCTCACATTAATCTTGAGGTGGTAAAAGGATTCTTAGCGAGAGTTGCCCTAACGCAACAAAACTGGGCTGATGCTGCTAAATATGCAGAAGAAGCAAGAAAGCCATATACCTTGATGAGCGAAACTCAGTATTTAGATGGTTTTGCTGATATTACTAATCCAGAATGGATGTGGGGCTTCGACCACGTTGAAGACCAATCAGAATTCTTCGGTGCTTATCACTCATATATTTCTTGTAACTTCAACTCAACCGTTATCAGAACTTATCCGAAGGCAATCAATAGCTTACTTTACAATGCTATTCCTGCAACAGATGTTCGTTCGAAAGTATTCGTAAGAACACCTACAACGGCTAACTCTATTGTACCAACGGGTGGTGTGAGAGTACCATTCCTTAACCAAAAATTCAGACTTCCAGGAGCAGCACCATCTACAAGTGTAATGGGTGATATTCCATACATGAGAGCTTCTGAAATGTATTTGATTGAAGCGGAAGCAAAAGCCAAATTAGGGCAAGATGCTGCTGCTGCAAAAGTATTGTTTGATTTACAAAGCAAGAGAGATGCAGCCTATAAGTTATCAACGAATACAGGTGCGAAATTATTAGATGAAATCTACCTTAATAGAAGAATTGAATTATGGGGTGAAGGCTTCAGATTCCTTGACTTAAAGCGTTTGAATCAACCATTGAACAGAAACGGAACTAATGCCATTGCATCAATTGCTGTATTGTATGATGTTCCAGCGGGCGACAAACAATGGGAATTCTTACTTCCAAGAAGAGAAATCGATGCTAACAAAGCAATCATTCAAAATCCATTGTAAGATGATTGTATAACAACAAAAAAGAGTCCGTAATGCTACGGACTCTTTTTTGTTTGATAGGCATCAAATTTAATCTTCTTTTCTTTCTTCTACTTTTACTCCATGCACAGTCAAGGCATCACGCACTGAGATATTTATTTCAAAGCCCAAAATCAGAATTAAGGCAATGAGGTAAATCCAAACCATAAGGGCAATGAGTGTTCCGATGGAGCCGTAGAGTTTATTATAAGAGTTGAAATTAGCTAAATAAAACGAGAAAAGGTTGGTAACTAAAATACCCAGAACTGAAGAAATTAAAGCTCCAAAATTAAAGAATCGTAGGCGTTTATGAACAGCAGGTGCAAAATAATAGATGGCACAAATACCCAAGTAAAAAATCAGGAAAATACCTCCATAACGCACAATTTGCAATAAGTAAAAGTTGAAGTTTTCGTTGAGAAGCCCTTTACTGAAAAGAAAATCAATGATAATTGTGCCTACGATTAAGACTAAAATTGCCGAAATCAAAACCACAATTAAGAGCAAAGTCAGGAATAATGCAATAAACCGAGCTTTTAGATAACTACGTTTTTCTCGCACTTGTAAGGCCATATTAAAAGCCCGCATGAGGGCCATCATGCCATTGGTAGCGGCAAAAACCGTAAAGAAAAAACCAAACGAAAGCACATCGCTACGGCGACGACTTACGATATCTTGAATTGTATTTGAGGTATTTTCATAAATTCCCTGCGGCATGGCATCACGCAAAAAATTCATAATTAAAACATCAAGGTTTTCAATCGGTACAAACGGAATAAGCGTAAATAAAAAGATAACTCCAGGGAAAACCGCCAGCAAAAAACTATAAGAAACCGAGGCTGCTCGTTGGTCAATATCGAACGTGATGATTTTTTTCCAAAGGATTTTCAGTACGTGATACAGCGACACGGTGGTGTCCCAGAGGTAAATGCTTTGGAGAAATTTAATGATTCGTTTCAAGGAAAAGTATTCGTTGTTTGTGCAAAGATGGCAATTTTTAGGCAAAAACACATCTACTCATTATATATTCGTCGAAAACTCACCCATAAACCAATCACAGGCCCAAGGCAAAGTACCCAAAAAATACGTAAATCATCAGAAAAATACTTCAACAAAAAATCAACTAACTGAATAGAAACAATAGTAATGGCAAAGCCAATACTCGTCACAAGCGTAATGATGCTTCCTCGACGCTCAAGCAATGCAAATCGAGAAACCAAAGTAGAAAATTGCGGAGAATCGCCAACAACCGTAATGCCCCAAACGAGCATTAGGATTGAGAAAATTGGTAAAGAAAAATCTGCGAAAAAAGGCAAAACAGAACAACAAATCAGCGAAGTAACTAACTGAAATAACGCCACTTTTCCGCTACCAACTCTAATTGCCAGAAGTCCACCGAGCCAACAACCAAGAAACCCAACTACGATGATAATAAAAGTAGCAATTGGTACATTAAAATTATACTCTGGGTGAAAATGTAGATAAACCTTCCAAATTGCAGGCAGAAATGCCCAAAAAGCGTATAACTCCCACATGTGGCCAAAATACCCGAAGGCAGCTGCCCGTAATTGTGGAATCTTAAAAATTACGGTTAATGCCTTGATAGAAAACTGATTACGTTGCAATGGCAAAGGTTTGTCTGGTAATAATACCCAAAGTAAAAACCCACCCATGAGCGAAACAAGGCTTATTAAAAACAAAAACTCCTTCCATGGTAATTCAAAACTAACACCTTTTAACAAATACGGAAATGATTTACCCAACACCAAAGCTCCCACCAAATAGCCCATTGCTCGACCTAAATCTTTGCCGTACCAATCGGCGGCTATTTTCATTCCGATTGGGTAAATTCCTGCCAGAAAAAGTCCCGTAAACAAGCGACTCACCAAAACCAATGGTACATTTAGCGGAAAGACTGAAATGCTGATATTGGCCAAAGCCCCAAAAACCGCCGAAAAAAGAAACAACCTCGAACTCAGCACTCGCTCAGGTACAGCAAAGATAGCATTGAGAAGCGTACCCAAAATAAAACCCATCTGCACTGCCGACGTTAGCCAACCGCCCAGTTTTACGCCCAATTCGGCTTCGATTTGGGTTGATACGGCATTGCCCGATAGCCAAAGGGTAGTTCCTGCAAATTGTGCAAAAACCAATACAATTAGAAAATAGGTTGGGCGATTTGAGAATGAAGTCACAATTTAAAATATTGGGTTAAAAAGACAAATTTGAGAGAAAAATGCCATAAATTTTCATTTTTCTGCATTTAATTTCAAAAAAGCAGGTATCAAATTAGTCTAAGAAAGTATATACTTTGTCGAAAATTTTTGGTTAGTAAAAGACGTTTTATACTTTTGCCCAAAGTTCACACTTTTGCTAATTATAGAGTATAAACATGACACATCCACTTTACGAACTCTTCAATAGCTTTGGCTTACTAAGCGAGACAGAAATTACACAAATTCTAAGCCATTTCAAGCCTAAAAGTCATACACCAGGCACAATCTTGGTTAATTTCGGAGAAATTAACGATAAACTCTATTTCATCGAAAAGGGAATATTGAGGGAGTTCTCAGAACAAGAACAAGAACAAGAACAAGAACAAGACAACACCATTACGCATTGGTTAGTACCCGAAAATAATTTTGAGTATTTGGTCGATAGTTTTTTGGAGCAAAAACCCTCTGAAATTGCCTTAGAAGTAATTGAAGATGCCAAACTTTGGTACATTACGAAGACTGATATGGATAAACTCTACGTAGAATTTCCGCAACTAAATGTCATTGGTAGGATATTGCTCGAAGAAAACCTCAAAAAATATGAGCGATACAATGCCATGATTCGCCAGAACTCAGAAAGCCGCTGGAAATGGTTCAATGATAACTACGCTGGGCTTGCCAACCGAATATCGGTTAGGCATATTGCCACTTTTCTGCACATGCATCGAGTTACGTTGAGCAAAATTCGCTCAAAACGAGCAAAAGTTTAGTTTATTACGCACCAAGAAAAAACGTAGTTTGAGCTACATTTTTTTGTAGTTTGGGCTACTTTTATTTCTAAAAAACTCTGCTCTACTTTGCAATTAGTAAGCCCCCGATGAAACTTGGCGGAATCGTGGGGGCTTATGTGTTTTATTTTTAATCATAAAACAGTGTAAAGTTATGAAAAAAACGCTTATCATTTTATCAACTCTTTTATTTTCCCTTTACTCTTGTAAAGAAAAAGAAAACATTTTGGAATTAGATATTCCTAAAACTGACCCCGAATCAAAAATTGCTGAATTAGAAAAATCAGGTGTAAAACTATTTAAACGAGATTTAAAAATAGCCGATGCTTTTGGCGAAAACTTTGTAATAGTTCAGGTAGCAGCAGAAGAAGAAAGTACCCTAAATACATACCTGAATGGAACAACCTTTCAACTGACGTTAAATGAGCAAATTAAACAAAATACCAACATACAAGAATCAATAAATAGTATTTCATCATCAGACAAAGCAGAAATTTTTGATGTAATTTTATACAAAAGAATTGATTCAAAGTATAAATCATACACCATCACATACAAACACGCACACCCGAAAAACGCCCGACTTAAACAAATCAATGATTATAGTTACGATACTTGGCATGAAAGTAATCAATTTGATGATTGGATGACAGTAACTTGGTTTAGTACAGGTAATTCTGATGAAGGTATAAGTGTAAAGTGGGAACACAAAAATTGTGCATTTTGTAGTTGGACAGTTGACCGATATGCTGGTCTGTATGCAGGTTATCCTTCTGATACGCACAATCCTGATGCCCGAAGATTAGGATGTCGTGTATATCACAATTTTTACAATTATAACGTAACCTATGGTAACTACTAATTATAGCATTTTGTTAAAAAGGGAAATACTCACTATAAATTTGATAGTGAGTATTTCCCTTTTTTTATATTCAAATGCTTTTTGTCAAGTTAAAGGTATCATTATTGATGATAAAACCAATGAAACCTTGTCAAGAGTTAGTATTTCATCATCAACAGGGAAAGTGATTGGCTTTTCAAACCAAAAAGGCTATTTCTACATTAATAATACAAACTTCCAAAAAATAAGTTTCTCAATGGTAGGCTATGTTCGTTTAGATACATTATTGTCCTCATCCGAAAAAGTAGCCGAGATAAGGTTAAAAACGAATGATTATCAACTCAATGAAATAGTTGTAAAATCAAATACTGAAAATGATTTTCTGAATAACATAATTAAATTAAGCACAACTGAAATAAAGAAACTTCCTTCATTATTTGGCGAAAAAGATATTATCAAAGCTATTCAGCTCTTGCCAGGAGTGCATAGTATTGTTGAGGGTGGCTCTGGCTTTAGTGTAAATGGAGGCGGAGCAGACCAAAACCTTGTGCTGGTTGATAATGTACCTGTTTATAACTTTTCTCATGTATTTGGTTTGTTTTCAATGTTCAATACAGATGCAGTAAAAGAAGTAGAGTTTTCAAAAGATGCTATTTCGGCAAAATATGGAGGGCGTGCTTCTTCTGTATTAAATATCGGGCTAAAAGAAGGAAACCAAAAATACTGGGAAGGAAATGGTTCGGTAGGGCTTACATCTTCAAAAATCACTTTGAATGGCCCAATTTTAAAAGAAAAAATGAGTGTTTTACTTTCGGTGAGAAGAAGTTATTTAGATGCTTTTACATCACTGATACCCAAAAACGACCGCCAAACTTACGCTTTTGGCGATTATATTTTTAAACTCTCTGGAAATCTGGGTAAAAGCTTCCGAATTATTGCAGGTACTTATTACTCAACTGATAAGTATATCGAAAACCGCACCCAAAATATCAGTACGAATATTTCTTATTTCTATCCACTAAACTTTGGTTGGAAAAATAATCTTCAATACATGGGTATTTCATACTTCAAAAACAAGATTTTTTTCCAAGGCACCATTTATCAGTCAAAATACAATTATTTTTACAACGAGAAAACTACACTACAATCAGGAGAGAAAGAAGAAAACTTGTTTTCAATTTCTTATCAATCAAAGATAGCTGATACTGGTACAAATCTGAATTTTGAGAGTCAGGTTAATTCAAAAACAAAAATATTTTTTGGTGCCGGACTTGTCAACCGAGAATTTCAACCAAAATCAATTAGAGTCGAAAAGGAAAACCAAGACAATGAAAAAGTGAATGAGTTTGTGGTAAGTCGCAAAAATAATATCGAAGCAAATATTTACTTTGAAAATGAATGGAAACCCAAAGATGGCTTAATTATAAAAGCTGGCATAAGAAACGTACTGTGGTTAAATAACAAGAATCAATACTTTTTAGAACCCAGAGTTTCGGTCATTATTGGTAAAGGAAAATATAAAACTAAGTTTTCTTTTTTTGAGATAAATCAATTTGTACATCTACTCTCAAATGTCGGAGGTTCATTACCGACTGATATTTGGATAAATGCCAATACTTATGCAAAACCAAGTAAATCGAGGCAAGTAGCTATAAATGTAATGAATACAATTGAAATAGCTAATACAAAGTTGTATTGGGAAATGGGAGTTTATGCCAAACAACTCAAAAAAGTTGTGGACTATAACAATGGGCAAAACATCATTTCAATGACTGAATCTTTATCAAAAGACAATGATAATTTATCAGATATTATTGAAGTTGGCAATGGTTTTTCGAGCGGATTTGAAGCATTTATTAAAGGAAACACGCCTAAAATAGATTTTTGGGGAAGTTACACACTTTCTCGCACCTATTATAGATACGAGAAAATCAATATGGGAAATAAATTTTTTCCTAATTTTGATAGATTACATTTATTAAAATTGGCTGGTATTTATCAAATCAACAATAAATATGGTATCAGCTCAATGCTAACACTTGGCAGCTCAAATCCAATATCTTTTCCAACTGGAAGCTATTATAGCACCCTATTCGTATATCCAACTGAGTTTAGTTCTCAAGTAGAATTAACTTTAAATAATTACAGAAATAACTATCGGAGCAGCCCTTATTTCAGACTTGACTTGGGTGCAACATCAAAGAAAAAAAAGAAAAGCTATGAGCGAATATGGGAAATAAACATCTTTAACAGTACTTATAATAATAACCCCATCTACTACAAATTAAAATCCGAAAAATACATCATTGGTAATGATAGAGTCCGCCGTCTGAGTAGTACAAAAGTCGGATTCATCCGAATAGTTCCGTCTGTTTCATACATTATAAATTTCTAAATCCATGAAATTTATTTATATACTACTTTTACTCTCATTCATCTTTTTTTCTTGCGAAAACAATAAAATAATCAATGTGAAAGCTCTTATTCCGCTCGAAAATCCCGCTATTTCAGCTTACATTGATGTAGATAAAAAAGAAATCAATGTATTCATCTCTTCGATTACGGCGTTTGAAAAAGAATATTCTTTTGCCACCTCACTTATTAAAGAAGCTAAAGTTTATGCAAAAAAACAAGACGGAACAATCGTTCATATACCGTTTATAAAGGAAAAATACACAGCCCTAATCTCTGCTACTTCGGGAGATACGGTAAAATTATTTGTTGAATGGCGAGAAAAAATACATGCCGCTTTTACGGTCATTCCTCACAAGGCAATATTCGACGAGCCTATTAAAGTAGAACCCGATATTTATTCTTTCAAAATCGTTAATTCACAGAAAAACAAACGCTACTATTGGCTTAATAAAAAACCAGATATTGAAACTCAGAGTATCGGATTTTCACTAATTTACCCAGACAAATATATTTTTGCGGTTTCAGACTCATTAGCTGATATTATTACCAAAATAACTTTATTTGATAAAAATCTACTTAAAAAATCTCCACTTTTTCTAACCTTAAATTTTGTATCTATTGATAAGAATCTCTACGAATACCTGACAATTTCTTCCAGTAATGAAATAGATACACGTGGAGCATTAAAAAACAGTCTCTCTATTAATAACTTTGATAATGGAGCTGTTGGTTATTTTGGTTCTTTGATTAACACAGAAATAAAAATAAGAATAAACTAATCGCCCTACAACAACTCATCATCGGCTGGTTTGGCCGTTGGTGGAGTATATTTTTGGGTAGAATCTATATAAGCACCTTCGCCCGCTGTAAATACGCAATCGCCTGATATAGAAACCGTTGACGGCTTCAAGAATGTTCCTTTTTTGTATTCCAACGTTTTATCGGCATATACACGCTGGAAGAAACCGCCCCACGTAGGCATCGAGAGCCTTGCACCTTGCCCCAAATTAATATCACGGAAGTGAATTGTTGGGTCGTCGCCACCTGTCCAGCCGCCCGCTACGAGCGTCGGCGTAATACCCATAAACCAACCATCCG
>JALQYE010000084.1:0-7261 GCA_023254245.1 Emticicia sp. | reverse complement strand
CACCTCGTTTCCATCTAATACACCATATCGGCCTAAACCTGCGGCAGTACCACCTGGTTGTGTAGCTCCACGCATCAAGTGAATCATCTTATAGGCAGTTTCTTGGCTGATAACTTCCTTACTATCAGAATAATATTCTTTTATTACTTCACCGTTTTTATCAGTAATTTTGGTTACAAAAAGCGGTTCGGTGTATTTTCCTTGGTTCGCAAACACACAATAACCAGACATCAATTCATAGAGCGATACATCTCCAATACCCAAACAAATAGCAGGTACTTCGGGCAATTCGCTCTTGATACCCAATTTATGGGCATATTTAATAACATTTTCTGCCTTAAACTGATTTATCAGATACGCACTCACGGTATTGATTGATTGCCCCAAAGCTTGGCGTAAAGTCAATGAGCGATACGAATATTTACCATCAGAGTTTTTCGGTGTCCAACTTCCACCTGGTACTTGAATCGTTATCGGTTGGTCGGTTACGTGTTCGCAAGTTGAGAAACCATTATCAATGGCCGTACAGTAAACAAATGGCTTGAAGGTTGAACCTGGTTGACGTTTACCTTGATAAACGTGGTCGTATTTGAAATGTTTGTAGTTGATACCTCCTACCCAAGCCTTAATGTGTCCGTTGCGTGGGTCCATAGCCAAGAAACTCGAATGTAAGAAAAACTTATAATGACGAATTGAATCCATCGACGAAAGCACCGTATCTCGCTCACCTTGCCAAGTAAAAACCCTCATTTTATTTTTCTTGTTCATGTCTCGCCATACCTTATCCAAGTCACCGTCATATTCATTTTTTAGTTCACGGAATCGAGCGGTAGTTTTAGCAATATTCTCGATATAATTCGGAATTTCTTCGTAACGCCCTTCTTTCGCTTTCGACTCCAGCACCCACGGATTCCCCTTTCCTTTCCAGTGAGCATAGAATTTCTTTTGTTGGTCTTTCATATTTTCTCGCAAAGCTTCTTCGGCGTAAGTCTGCATGTGCGAGTCGATGGTTGTATATATCTTGAACCCTTTCGTATAAATATCGTTGGCTTCGTAGCCTTCTTTCACGATTTCAGCTTTCAACCAATCTTTCAAGAACTGACGGAAATAAGGTGCTGGCCCAGAGTTATGGCTTTCGGGCGAATAATTCAAGATAACAGGTTTTTTCTTGAGGGCTTCTCCTTGTTCGAGCGAAAGTTTATTGTATTTCACCATTTGGTCGAAAACAATATTTCTTCGCTCTTTTGCCGCTACTGGATGAAATTTTGGGTTGAATCTCGATGGATTTTGGCACATTCCAACCAAAATTGCAGCTTCTTCTGGGTTTAGTTCGCTTGGGTCTTTCTTAAAATAAGTTTTCGCTGCCGATTTTATGCCATACGCTCCACTGCTAAATTCAACAGTATTGAGGTATTTTTCCATAATCTCCTGCTTTGTGTAGCGACGCTCCAACTTTATAGCCGTAATCCATTCTTTGGTTTTGATAAGCAATTGTCTGATTCCAGGTATTTTATACAAGGGGCCTTTGTAGAAATCATCCTCACGAAGTTTGAAAAGGTTTTTGGCTAACTGTTGAGAAAGTGTACTACCTCCACCTTTGCTTTGACCAGTAAAAATTCCCGTTACCACACGTAGCGTACTGCGGGCATCAATACCCGAATGCACCGTAAAACGCACATCTTCAGTGGCTATTAAAGCATTGACTATATTAGGAGAAAGCTCATTAAAATCAATCGGACTACGGTTTTCGTAGGCGAATTTTCCAATAACTTTTCCATCAGACGAGATAACTTCCGATGCAATTTCGCTATTAGGATTATCTATATCATCAGAACTTGGCATTTTCCCGAAAAGCCAAAAGAAATTAAAGTTAACCGCAATTAGGTAAACGATAAAGGCAAGCACTCCGTATCTGGTAAATTTCCAAATATTACCAATAATTTTTTTATACGGTCCATCTGCCAGTTCAAAAAAAGGAAATTTCATTTTGTTGGGTCAGTGTTTTTATATGTATGGTGCAATGAGTGCGGTATTTAATCGGTATTAGTAAATGATTAAACTTGTTCTTCAATCAAATATTCGTCTTTTTTAAAGTTTTGTTTTACGAAAAGTTCGCCGATAAAACCTGCCAGAAATAGTTGCGAACCGATAATGATAGCCACCAATGCCAAAAAGAACAAAGGATTATCAGTTACGTTTCGATAACGAAGACCTTGATTGATATTGTATAATTTTTCGAAAAGTAAATACATGGCCATCAGGCTACCAATCAAAAACGAAAGCACGCCCATAGTACCGAAAAAGTGCATTGGCCTACGACCAAACTTATTGACAAAAGCCACCGTCAATAAATCCAAAAACCCAAAAATAAAGCGTTCGAGGCCAAATTTAGTGGTGCCGTATTTGCGTGCTTGGTGTTGCACTACTTTCTCTCCTATTTTCTTAAAGCCATTCCACTTCGCAATGATTGGAATATTGCGGTGCATTTCACCATAAATCGTGATACTCTTCACGACTCTCGACTTATAGGCCTTCAAACCACAATTAAAATCATGCAAATTCACACCAGAAACCCAACGAGAAACCCCATTAAACAATTTCGTTGGTAAGGTCTTCGTGATTGGGTCGTAGCGTTTCTTTTTCCAGCCAGAAACCAAATCATAGCCCTCTTCTTTTATCATCCGATACAGCTCAGGTATTTCGTCGGGACTGTCTTGTAGGTCAGCATCCATTGTAATTACTACATCACCCTGCGTGTTGATGAATGCCGTTTGTAAAGCAGCTGTTTTACCATAATTTCTGGTAAATTTAAAGCCTCTAACCGCCTGATTATTAGCCGAAAGTCGTTTTATCACCTCCCAAGACTCATCGCTGCTTCCATCATCAACAAATAATATTTCATACGAAAATTGGTGCTGGGTCATCACACGTACAATCCAGTCGTGGAGTTCGGGTAATGATTCAGCTTCGTTGTAAAGCGGCACAACAACTGATATTTGCAAGGATTGGTTCATATAGTAGGAATAGCACCTTATCAAGGGTAAGAGCTAAAAAATCAAATAATAATCTTGTAATAATCTTCGGAATTCGTCTGAATACGTTCGACCATCTTTTTCATGAATAATTAACGTCTTTTCAGCAGAATCATGTATCTGATTGGTCTGAAAAGTAGCAATTACTCGGAAAATGGGTTTCGATTCATCGTGACGAATCAGCATTTTCTTGGACAAATATAAACCTTTTTTTTTTGCAATTTGTATCAATTTTTCCATCTCGAAAGGCGGTAACAAAACTACAAATTTCCCATTAGGGCTAAGCAACCTTATACTTGAATCTATTATATCATCAAAACTCAACTCAACTGTATGTAAAGCCATATTTACTTTTGCATCGGCCGATTTAAGCGATTGCTGATAAAACGGGGGATTCGAGATAATTAAGTCATAGCTATCTTCAACTAAAAAATCTTGGATTCGCTGATGATGCACTCTTATTTTAGATGCAAACACACTCTCCTGCACATTCATAACTGCTTGTTGATAAGCATCTTCATCAATTTCAACGGCATCAATTTGAGCGTTGGTTCTCTGAGCAATCATCAACGATAAAAGGCCTGTTCCTGTGCCGATATCTAAAATTTTGCTTACATTTTCAACATCGGTCGATGCTCCCAAAATACACGCATCTGTGCAAACTTTCATTGCACAGCGGTCTTGGTTTATCGTGAATTGCTTAAATGTAAATGAATTTTTAGGCATTTTTTTTCATGGACATGAGAAATTAGACAAAAGACAAGAGGTTTATTTAAAAGTATTTTCTATCATCTTTTGTCTCTTATCTAATTTCTCAAAAAATCACTTTCTCCCAAAATCAGCTGGATTTTCGCCCCAATAATCGGTTTCCCATTTCAATACTTTATTAGGGTAGGGATTTTCTTTAAGCCATTTTTCAGCACGTTCGAGTAAATCAAAAATCTCTGGATTTCCTGTCGATTCATCAAGTTTAGTATTGGCTCGTTTATTTTTTACCCAACTGATAGCCGTCCGAGAGTCTGAATAAATGGGTAGCGAAGAATTATGCTTTTTTAAATGGGCCAAGGCGTGTACAATAGCCAAAAACTCACCAATATTATTAGTAGCTTGCGGAAATGGGCCCTTATGAAACAATCGTTCTTTGGTTTTTAGATAAAACCCTTGATATTCCATGTCTTTCTTGACCGAATTCCAAGCCGCATCTACCACCACTGACTCTAAATTGGGTGGTGGAAAGGCCGATTTCGGAATCTTAGTTTGCTTTGCTTCAGCAGCTTTTTGAGTATGCTTCCAATAGTTTTCACCCAAAGCTTTTTCAGCTTCGCTCTTCGACTCAAAAGCCTTATATTTTGCACCTTGAACTCCCTCAACTTGCTTTTTACAATCATCCCACGAGTCATAAACTCCTTTTGTTCGACCTTCCCAGACTGTATAAAATTTTTGTTTTTTTGCCATTTTGCAAAATTGCAGATTTTTGTGGGTTTGAAAACAATTTCTCCGAAAAATTCATAAAAAAAGCCTTTCCTCTTTGCAGAGAAAAGGCATACTTTATTTAGTGGTGATGAAGTTCTATTACGCTAAAATATCTTCTACTTCGTTGAATTCAAGGCCCCAAGCATCGGCAACACCTTTGTAGACAACTTTACCATTTGCTACGTTTAATCCTTTTTTCAGTTCTTCGTTTTCGTTGCAAGCTTTTTTCCAGCCTTTGTTGGCCAGTTGTACTGCGTATGGCAACGTTGCGTTCGTAAGAGCTAACGTTGATGTATATGGCACAGCACCTGGCATATTGGCTACACAATAATGCACGATATCGTCAATGATAAAGGTTGGGTTTTCGTGCGTGGTTGGCGTACAAGTTTCGATACAACCGCCTTGGTCAACGGCTACATCAACTACTACCGTACCTGGCTTCATTAACTTCAACATATCACGCGTAATCAAATGTGGAGCTTTTGCACCTGGAATCAATACCGCACCCACTACCAAGTCAGCCTCAGCGATTGCCTCACGAATATTGTAGTGATTCGACATGATAGTCGTTACGTTTGGTGGCATAATATCAGACAAATGACGTAAACGTGGTAAGCTTACATCCATAATCACTACTCTTGCTCCCAAACCAGCGGCCATTTTTGCGGCTTGTGTTCCTACAATTCCACCACCTAAGACCAAAACTTTGGCTGGTGGAACACCTGGTACACCACCCAACAAAATACCTTTACCACCCGATGGCTTCTCTAAGTATTTTGCACCTTCTTGCACAGCCATGCGTCCAGCAACTTCCGACATTGGCACTAAAAGTGGCAAACTACGGTCGGTTTTTTCTACTGTTTCGTAAGCCAGACAAACTGCACCACGCTCAATCATGGCGTGTGTAAGTGGCTCAGATGAAGCAAAATGGAAATAAGTGAACAGTAATTGGTCTTTCTTTATTAATTTGTATTCTTGCTCGATTGGCTCTTTTACTTTAATAATCATTTCAGCAATGCCATAAACTTCTTCTATCGTCGGCAGCATCGTTGCACCAGCTGCTGAATATTCAGCATCACTAAACCCACTTCCTATCCCAGCGGTTGCTTGTACGTAAACAGCGTGTCCGTGTTTTTTCAATTCCGCTACTCCCGCTGGAGTAAGAGCTACTCGATTTTCGTTGTTTTTGATTTCTTTTGGTACTCCGATTATCATAATACTGATATGTTATATTGATGAAGTGTAATTGTTCTCCGCTACGGCAGAACCATAGCGGAGATATATATTTCTCTATGATGAAGTATAATTGCCCCACAAAATTAGCACATAAAGAAAATATTATTGTTATATTTGATGAAATAAGAATTATTTCATGCAAAATGCCACTTTAAAAGAAATTACTACTAATAGTATATCTTGTAGAAGTTCTGAAAAGAAAAAAATTCTGTACTAAATTATTGACACAAAACTATACTAAGCCGTAACAAGCATTAACTCATAAAATCTTTATGATACTCGACGAAACTGATAAGAAAATACTCCGATTACTGCAAGAAGATGCACATCTGACCCTCAAGGATATTGCACAGCAGATAAACCTTTCGCTCACGCCCGTACATGACCGTGTGAAACGCTTACAACAAGAAGGAATTATTGAGAAATACGTAACGATTCTGAATAAGAAGAAATTGGGGCAGAATCTGACGGTTTACTGTCAGGTTACACTCATTAAGCAAACCCATGACACCTCCGAGGGCTTCAATCAATCAATTATGAATCTACCCGAAGTGGTAGAATGTAATTTTGTGTCGGGCAGTTTTGATTATATGCTCAAAATCGTTGTGCCTGATATGGAAAGCTATCATCAGTTTCACCAACAGAAATTATCCGTGTTATCGGGGGTTTCATTGATACACAGTTTTTTTGTGATGTCAGAGGTGAAAAGCACAACTGTTTTGCCGATTTGATGTTTGATGTTTGATGTTTGATGTTTGATGTTTGATGTTTGATGTTTAGAAAAACTTTTCCAACTTCTGAGTTCCCAAAAAAGAAATCACATCAAAAATACCGCACGGGCGGACTCTCATCAAGCATTCATCATTAAACATCAAACATTAAAAAGTCAACACGCAAATCTAAATCCGATTCCGTGTACGTTTTCGATTTTAATAGAAGGGTCTTCGGCGAGCATTTTTCTTAGGCGGGTCACGAACACATCAAGGCTACGCCCTAAGAAGTAATCATCACGCCCCCAAATAGCCGTCAAGATTTCGTCACGCTTAATTACTTGATTTTTGCGTTCGGACAGAAACTTCAATACTTCAGCTTCTCGGTGAGTAAGTTGTTCAGTTTTTGATGGCGATTTTAGGCTAAGTTCTTGATAATTGAAGTCATACAAGCCTAATGTCCATGTACTAATTCCTTGTACTGACTCTTTAGAAACCTCTTTACGTTTCAGAAAAATCTTTATTCGTAAACATAACTCCTCAATACTGAAAGGTTTCGTAACATAATCATCGCCCCCAATTTTCAAACCTGCAATACGGTCTTCTTGCATGGTTTTGGCAGTAAGAAAAATAATTGGCACTTGCTGATTTTGCTTCCTGATTTTCTCGGCTAAAGAAAAACCATCTAACTCAGGCAACATCACATCGAGTAAACAAAGGTCATATTTATCTTTACTAAAACTCTTCCATGCTTCTTTGCCATCTTGAAAATGCACGATGTCATAGCCTTCGAGTTCGAGATTATCTTTT
>JALQYE010000083.1 GCA_023254245.1 Emticicia sp. | reverse complement strand
ATTATTCGATTTTCCATTGATGGTTTCGATTTGACCGTAGAATTCCATCAATTTCTGATTCTTAATTTTCTGCAATTCTTTTTCGGTAACACCTTCGGTTTTAATCTTTTCTATCTCTTCGTAAATCGCTTTTTCTAAGTCATTTTCGTTGACTTTTGCCGCTGCGGTTGCATAAATACCAAACAAAGTTGGGTCGAAACTTTCACCATAGTTGGTGAAAACCTGCGTAGCCAATTGCTTTTTATCTACTAATGAGCTATATAAACGAGAAGAATTTCCACTGCTAAGAATATCACTCAATATTGTGAGTGCATAATAATCTTCATTTTTCGACTCAGGTACTTTATAGGCAATCATCAAGGCAGGCGTAGAAACATCTTTTTGCACCCAAACACGGCGTTCGCCCGTTTGTGGAGGCTCAACAATCATCACTTTTGGAGGCTCAGGTTGGGCTGGAATGGGCTCAATATACTTTTCGGCTAAGCGTTTTACTTCATCAAATTTTACATTTCCTGAAATTACCGTTACGCAGTTGTTTGGAGCATAATAAGTTTTGAAATATCGCTCCAAATCTGACTGTTTCCAGTTTTTCATGTCGTCTTCATATCCGATTACTGGCCAGTGGTAAGGGTGTTCTTGAAAAGCCGTACCTTGAACGGTTTCTGAGAGCAATCTCCATTTCGAGTTTTCGAGTCCTGTGCTACGCTCACTCAAAACAACCCCTCTTTCGCTTTCAACCATACTCGGTGCAATGCTTAAGCTGGAGATTCGGTCGCCTTCCAAATCGAAAATTACTTCGGTGGCTGATGATGGAAACCAATTGGTGTAAACCGTTACATTTTCGGTAGTGTAAGCGTTGTTTGCTCCGCCGTTAAATTCCATGGTGCGGTCAAACATTTTTGGACCATATTTTTTTGCTCCGTTGAACATCATGTGTTCAAAGAAGTGCGAGAGGCCCGTAATGCCTTGGTATTCGTTTCGGCTACCCACTCGGTAGAATAAATACATATTGGCATTAGGAATAGAATTGTCTTCAATCACTAAAAATTTCATACCGTTTTTTAGTGTGAATGTTTTTACGCCTTCTGCTTTCATTTGTGCATTGGCCGAGAGCAGCCCTACGCATAGAAGTGCAGACATCAGAAGCTTTTTCATTGGAATAAATTTTAATTGTTGATTCAAGCGTAAAACTATCAATTTTAGGCTTTTGTTGTGCTTTTTTATTTCTTAAAAATGAAAAAGCGTTGAAAAGTATCAACGCTTCAAATTTGCAAAAAATCGTATTCCAAGAAGTTTTAGTTGTTTCCGCCAGTTTGCACACTACCGAAACTAAAAGTGGGAAGTGGGATTTTTACGCTGAAAAACCAATAGCGTTTATCATTCGGGACGTTGTAGCCGATGCCACCTTGTAGCCAGTCTTTGAAGAGCGTAACAGTAAGGCCAATGCCCAGTTCGGGAACATCATCTTTGTTAAAATCCATCGAAGCGAAGTTTAGCCCCCAACCCATGCTGAAATATTTATTGTAACTTACTGATTTTCGGCGAAGTTTTTTATCGAAAAGTCCTGTCATGATGAAACTATAAGAAGCAGCTGGTTGAAAAACGGTTTTGATGGGTAAAGTTTGCGAATGTGGGTCGGCAAAAATTACGCCTACGGTTGTATGTACGCTCGGAAGTACTTTAAACAAATAAATACGGTCGGTTTCGAGCGTTTTGCTTGGGTTTTGCCCTGTACTTGTGCCAATTTTTATAACTACAAAATCTCCTTCTTCCCGAAAACCTGTATCTTTCAATGAAAACTCAGTTTCAGACGGCAGAGCATTAAAGGCCAATTTTGTATTCAAATCCGAAAATTGAAGTGTACTTTCGTCAAAACTACTGCCTTTGAAAAAACCTATCAATTCGTTTTTGGCGGAATTGAGGTTCTCTAAGTCGCTATTGATACCCGTTACAACGCCATTGAGTTGAGTTTGTAGGGCAGTTAAGTCGGTTTTTATCTCGCCTACGGCTTGATTGGCAAGTTTCTGAACCAAAAGAATGTATTTATTTTTGAGCGTATCAACAATTAATCGGTTGGTGGTATTGTATAGATTACTCAAATCGCTTTGCGTTTGTAGTAGAAATTGCTGCGAACTCATGCCTTGTGCCGAGGTAGGATTTTTATATTTTTCGCTCAAAGCCTTTAAGCTATTGGCATAATTTTGCAAGTCGATAAAAACGGGTCGAACCTGTGCGATGACTTCGGGTGCTTGGGTTTTGTATTTATCAACCAGATTTTTAGCGAAATCACGTAAACTGGCCAAAGATTTGAAAGTGGCTGTGTTTTGAAAAACATCCGTGACGAGCTGCATCACTTCCTGATTCGTTATTTTTCCACTTTGGTTGGTGTCAGTTATTAAATCCGAAAACGTTTTAAGCTGTTGCTGTTGGGCATCGCTCAACTGAAAATTAAACCTTTCTACTACGTAATTATCGCCTTTCTGGAGCGTATCGAAACCTGCCAAATGAACGGGAGTTTGCCCTTGTTTGGTAACAATCCAAGCACCGAGCTGAATCATGATTTTTTGATTAGCTATCGAATCTTTGATTATTTTGTTCAAATCGTCTGACAAACTTTGGGCGGCATCGAATAAGGCTCCGTACTGCCCACTTTTTGTGGCGAGCTCGTTGAGTGGAAGTTGATTAAGTTTATTATCAAAATCATCGGCAATTTCGGGAGCAGCATCTATGATGGCATTGGGTGCTTCGGCGGCATCGGCAATAGATTTGGCATAAACTGCAAATGAATCGGTATTATTTGTGAGGTTTTTGAAGTTTTTATTCGATTCCTTGATTTTATCCAACGATTCCTTGCGTTTGCTGAGGGCCACACTAAGTTTATCGACTTTATCCCAAAAACTTTTCGGAAGCTGCGTTTTTGATTGCATTCGCCGAGCCAATGAATCAGAGTTTATTTTTATCTGAATATCGCTGTTGATGTCCGCAACCTTTTTCTCGGTTGCTGAGCCACCATCATCGTCTTTTTCTGTCCAATTCAAAATCTGGGCATTAGCAAAAGAAGAAAGTAGAAACAAGAAAAGGAAAAGTTTTTTCATAGCTATCGGAAGAAAAATTGGGTGTTTAGTGGAATTAATTTAAGCCAGCCGAGAGCGGCGACATACGGTCGGGGCTAACAGTGCGGTCGGCTTCTGCCCGAATAAACCCGATAGCTATTTTTGCTTTGTTGAGCTCATCTTCGGCCGTGATACCGTCGCAGATAACGCCACTTAACGAAATGAAAATTGCTTTGAAAGTAGCACCTTCGTCGAATTTATTGATTACCAGTGGTTTCGCAGGAAATGTTTTTAGATAGTCGATGATTGGCTCGTAAGGAGGTGTGTCGGCCCAAACTACTCGACGGTGATTTTCGGCAATATTCCCGCCTGCAATTACGTCGGCAATGATTGCCATTGTTTCTGAATCGGCATCGTTGCCAGCCATTACCATGATAACGAATGGCTGGGTAGCTATGAAGTTTTTGAGGGCATCGGCTCCCGCTTGTCCAGCTGGAATCCGAGTAGTTTTGAATAAGTCCATGACGATAGAATTTTGCCTCAAGTAAGGCAAAATTCTCATGTTTTTTTAGCGTAGAAACACCTGATTTTTACTGAGCGGTCTTATGACTTGCCAAATATTCGTTTCTGACAACGGTAGCAGTTTTGTGGTCGCCCGAATGATGCCAACCTGGTGGCATGAAAATATATAGGATTTTATCTTTGAGGGTAGGAGCTGCCCAAACATCTTTGAAAAGAGCGATAAACTCACCGAAATAAACATCCCACAAATTTCCTGAATCCATTGGCCTCGTAATGCCGTATTCGAGCCTTATTTCGTCTTTTTCGAGTTGATACGTACCGAAAACCTTATCCCAAATATTCAATAGATTACAAAAATTAGTATCCATATAAAGCGGATTGCGGGCGTGATGCACTCGGTGGTGCGAGGGCGTAAGAATGATATGATTTAAGAAACCCATTTTGCCGTTTTTCATGAGATTTTCGCCTACGTGAATAAACATTCCGTAGGTTCCATCAATAAACATAATGAAAAATAAAAGTGCAGGATGAATGCCCAAAATGATACAAATAGACCCACGAATGACATCGGCATAAGGGCCTTCAAGAAAAAAATGAGCGTGCGAAACCGACAAGTTCATGTTTTCGGGGGTGTGGTGGGTTGAGTGCAAACACCAAAATAAACGCACTTTATGTCCTAAGAAATGATAGATAAAGTGCGAAAACTCCCAAACAATGTAGCCATAAATGAGCCAATACCAAGTAAAAGTAGTTTGAAATGGAGCATAAGGTTGGAGAGTTGCAATCAGAAACGAAATAGCTCCGATTGAAATAAATCGACCAATAAAGCGATTAAGAACATAAATCAAGAAAGTCATTTTATAGACTTTGGTATGTGGATTTTTCTGAACAATACCATTGATAAGCTCGAGAACAAGTAGTAGGGGTAAAATTGGCCCAATGCCCGTAATGATACCATCGAAGGTAAGAAATTTACTAAAATCGCCCGATTTGAGAATCTCTAACGTGCCATGCAGACCCAAGAAACCGATTATTTCTCGGTACAAAAAATCAAAAAATTCCATCTGTTTATTTATAATATTTTGTTAAGGTTGAATAGAACTTCAATTTCTAAAATATTTTGATAAATATAGTGTTTTTGACATTTTTTTATTTAACTGTTTTTGTGGTTGCGAAAGTAATCTTTCTTTATAAAAACAAAATATTGTTTGGGTTTAAATATTTTAATTTTTTCTTGGAATATTATAAAATATTTATTACGTTTAATAACCTTTAAAGGATACTTAGTGTAAGATGTTGATTCTATGAATCTACACCGTAATGACTTTGTTCACTATAAACTCTTACCATCATGAAAGTACCTATTTTAGCTTCACTTTTCCTGACAATTACAATATACTCATGTCAGAAATCTTCATCGGCGGTCAATAGTGGAATCGTTGACCAAGCTAAAGAAGAAAAAGAAATCATTGCATGTATCGAGGCAGAAACTGACTGCTTTTTTAAACGAGACTATAATTGTTGGCAAGACCAATTCACTCATTCAGAATATTCTTACCAAGCATGGAGCAATGCTGATGGCACTTTTGATGCAAGTGTTGGCTGGGAAAACATTAATAAGAATCTTGGGAAATTTATTAAAGAAAACCCCGCTGAACCCGAAAAAGAGGGGAGTAGCCACCCGATTGTTAAACGGAAAAATATGAAATTTAAGTTTTATGGAAACAATGCTTCACACGTAACTTGGGACCAGTATAATAGTGACCGAGAGCAAAAGTATTTTTTGCATAGCAAAGAAGTGCGTTTGATGGAGAAAGGAGGCGACGGTAAATGGAGGATTGTCAATGTTTCAGCTTTCTGGAATTATAAAAACAAGATTCCAACTAACCAAATTTAGTCGATAAAAGAGCCATTTCTGTACATTAGACATGGCTCTTTTGTTTAATTTTCATTGAGAGAAGATTTATCTTTAGCTTCTAATCTTGCCTTCATTGTGATTCTGCCCTTTTCAAAATTCTTTTTGTTGAGAGCGTTGTGTTGTTCTTTAGTTATTTTCAAGCCTTTTCTTGTCGTAAATTTTACTACCGAAGAGCGAGTACGCTTGAGATTTTGGGCAATTTCTAAAAACGATATCTTTCCATGATTTTTGAGAATATATTTTTCTTCACTGTCCGTAAATTTACTTCTATTCCAACGGTTTCTGATAGCCTCTGTTTCTTCGGGAGTTTTTAAAAAGCCATGTTTTTCACAAAGGTATTTTATTTGGGTCCAGCTTAGATTGCCCAAAACATTGCTCATTTCACGGGCGGTCATTGTGCGATAATTAGCCTTCAAAAATTCAATTACTTCCTGAGGAATGGCCTGACTTAGCGGCTTTCTGAGAGGTTTAATTTTTAATCGGTGGAATGCAATTCTGATAACATCGCCACTACAATTAAGCTTTTCGGCAAATTCGTTTACCGTGTATTTCTCATGATTTTCTTCAATAAACTTTTGTCGTTCCAATAGGTGTGATGGCGTAGGTAAAGTTGGCTTAACAGATTTGATATTCAAACATTTGAGATGATACCTAACCGATGTGATTGAAGTATTCAGCATTTTGGCCATTTCTAAGGCCGTATGTTGCTTGTAATGTTTCAGAATAAAATCAACTTTTTTTGCTGCAATAGCACTTTTCTTTCGCTCTTTAGCTTCCGTATCCGACACTGTTACATCGGATTTTACAGGAACGTCAACAATAATCGGAAGTTCTTTTATTGGTTCTACCGCCACAGGCTGAGGCTGTTCTTTTGATAGTTGTATATCGAGAATAGAAGCCAATTTCTCTTTTTTTATGAACTTTTCAATGATTTCGAGCGGTTTTCCGAGCCTAAAAGCCAATTGTTGTTTAGTAAGGATATTAATATTATTACGGATGGAATTTTTATCTGACGCACTTAATTCATTAGGCTTGGCAGATTTGAATCTCTTGCCAGCCGTACTCATTCTACCTATTGGAGCTATTTTCTTCATCCTTCATCATTTAATCTTGAAGTCAAATATAACGATTTTTGGTGAAATTCAACAGAAAACATCGCAATAGAACCCTAACAAAATAGGGTAAGAATCGTAAGATAAGTATACATTAAAAATAACTATACTGAATAAGTAGAATAGTGTTATATTTACTATCCTATTCAACCTTATTTTAAACAATGAAAGAAAAGATTTTAATTATCACTGGCGATGCTGGTGAAGGTTACGAATGTTTGTACGGCAAACATCGCTTTGAAGAGGCTGGTTATGAAGCAGTGATTGCTGCACCGAGTGTAAAAAGACTCAATTTGGTTATCCACGATTTTGAACCTGGTTGGGATACCTATATCGAAAAACCTGGCTATATAGTTGAGGCTAACATTGCCTTTGCTGATGTAAAAGTGGAAGATTACATTGCCGTTTTGATTTTGGGCGGAAGAGCCCCCGAATTTCTGCGACACAATGAAAAAGTAATCGAAATCGTGAGAGAATTTGATAAAACCGATAAGTTTGTTTTCTCAATTTGTCACGGAATTCAGATTCTTACAGCCGCAGGTTTGGTCAAAAATAAGACCATTACATGCTACGAAAATGTAAGATTTGAAGTAGAAGCCTGTGGCGGAAATTTTGTAGGAAAAGACGAAGCCGTAAGAGATGGAAAATACGTTTCGGGCCAAACGTGGCAATCGCACCCCGATTTTTATCGAATGGTTTTTGAATGCTTGAATGAGAAATAGAAAGAAAAGGACCTCTGCTAAATAGTTTTTAACAAAGGTCTTTTTAATTTACATAATAACGAAATTCTTACCAAACCGTAATGCGTTCGCTTTCGGGTTTATACATTTTATCGCCAGGTTTAACATCAAATGCTTTATAGAAAGGCGTAAAATTCATTAATGGGCCATTCACACGCCACATGGCTGGCGAGTGAGGGTTGGTGTTTATATACGTACGCATATAAGCATCTTTGGTTTTTACTCGCCAAATTCGGGCAATTGAAATGAAGAAACGTTGCTCGGGCGTAAAACCATCAATTTTTTCTCCACTTTTGGCTTGTTGCGTTAGCTTGAAGGCATCGTAAGCAATGGCAATTCCTGCAATATCGGCTGTGTTTTCGCCAACGGTCAAAGCTCCTTTTACGTGCATCGAATCAAGCACAGTGAACTTATTATATTGCTCAATTACGAGTTGAGTTTTAGCCTTAAATTTTTTGAAATCATCGGCTTTCCACCAGTTTTTTACATTACCTTGTTTATCATATAATGCTCCTTGGTCATCAAACGAGTGCGTGATTTCGTGGCCAATTACCATTCCAATGCCACCATAATTAAGAGCATCATCGGCATTCATATCAAAATACGGTGGTTGAAGAATTCCTGCAGGAAAAACAATCTCATTCAATGGCGGATTGTTATAGGCCGTAACCGTTGGCGGAGTTGTTCCCCATTCGGTACGGTCAACGGGCTGGCCGATTTTTGAAATTCCATAAACGAAATCATTTTTACTGGTTGCTAAGCGGTTTTCAAAATAAGTACCTCGGTTGATAACCACTTTTGAATAATCTCTCCATTTATCAGGGTAGCCAATTTTCTCGGTGAAGGCATAAAGTTTTTCTTTGGCTTTCGCTTTGGTCGAATCGCTCATCCAATCAAGGTTTGTGATTCTATTTTCAAAAGCTGTTTTCAAATTCTTTACCAACTCTTTCATGCGTCGTTTGGCCTCTTCTGGAAAATATTTTTTCACATAAAGTTGAGCCAATCCATGCCCAAGTGACCTATCAACGGCTTCGGTGATTTCTTCTCCACGGGGCTTTTGTGTTGCTTGTCCCGACAGCACTTTAGCATACTCAAACGATGCTTTGGTAAATGGTTTACTCAGAAAATCAGCATATGAAACCAGCGTTTTTGCTCTTAAATAAGCTTTCCAATCTTCAATGGAAGTCGAGGTCAGTAACGTATTCAATTTATCATAATAAGCAGGTTGCTGCATATTTAGCGAATCTATTTTCACACCCAACGCTGCAAAAAATGCTTGCCAGCCAATGTTGGGTTGTTTTTTTGCAATTTCTGCAACGGCCAATTTATTATAATTGGCTTGCACATTTCGGCGTTCGATATTGGTCTTGTGCGATGCTGCTAATTCTTTTTCGATAGCATAAGCAGCGGTTGCCATTTTAGTTGCTGTTGCCACATCAGTTCCTGTAAGTTTAAGCAACGTAGCGATATAATTTTGATAGGCGTTTTGAATACCAAGTGTCGATGGGTCGGTTTTGAAATAATAATCTCTTTCGGGTAAACCAATGCCCGTTTGACCTAAATTGACGATATTGACAGCACTGTTTTTAATATCTGGCCCCACACGAAAACCAATGATAGAATAGTTATTAAACGTCTGTTGGTCGGCCACATACTTCAAGATTCCAGCCACATCTTTGATACCATCAATTTGTTTGAGCATTGGTTTGATGGGTGTAAAACCTCTTTTGTTAATGGTGTTGGTATCCATTCCCGAAGCGTAAAAATCTCCTACTTTCTGCTCAATGCTACCCATTGGATTTTTAGCTGACGAAACACTATCTAAAATGCCTTGTAGGCGAATACGTTGCGGATAATTCATGAACGAATACGCCCCAACCCCCGATTGAGTAGAAGGAATTTCAACTGAATTATACCATTTACTATTGACGTACATAAAGAAATCGTCGCCAGGCTTTAGCGTAGGGTCAATGCCCGTAATGCTTACTTTTTGAGCGAAACTTATGTTTATACTGGTTACTAAAAACCAAAGAATTAATAAAATAGGTAGGTGTTTTTTCATGATTGTTGATAATTTGTCTTGAAACGAAAGGTACTACTATAAGCTCAAAAAATCTAAAACCGATGAAGGTATTTTTGGTGTTTATCGACTTACTGTGGGAAATTATCGACTTGTTTGCTGTGTGAAATGTAATTGATTAAATCTTGAATAAATAAAATAAACAACTAAATCGCTTCAAAACTTATGTATTATGCTTACAGATACGCAGATAAAACCTGCTTTTCATCAATTGATTGATGAAATTGAAAACAAACAATATTTAAGAGAGCTATATGATAGTATTGCAGGGCTTTTGCTTATAAAAGGTGATACTTTAGAAGATTTAATTCCTTTTGAAGCAAAAAACAAAATTCGTTCTATCAAAATAGAATAAAATTTAAAACTACAATTGGGAATCAAAAAGATAGTCTAAGTCCATCAGTGTCCCCGAAAATGGATACACTGATGGAGCATAATCGTTTTACAGTCTGTCAAGCAGACTTTAACCTGTCGACCAAGAAGTAGAAAACTTTAAAAACAACGGTCACTACTAAGCTTTTAAGCCATATTTTTCAATAATATCTTTCCGTTTTTCAGGGAAAACCGTAAGATTAAATTGTTTTTCTAAGTCAGCTCTCAGTTTTTGTCCTTCGGGGGAGTGAATTGTTAACCCCTTTGCTTTAAGTTCAGGGATAATTTTAAAATACAATTCTTCCATAAAATCATCGAAATTTTGATTCAAAAAATAGTCGGTAAAATGTGCTGGCTGGTCTGTAGAATTCCAAAAACAGTGGACAATTCCGTGGGGTCTCATGTGGTATCCCCCTGCTTTTACTTCAACCACCTCATCACCTACCATTACAGTAACTACCCCTTCGTGCACGAACATAATTTCGTCTAAATCTTTGTGAGCGTGTGGAGGAGGCCCCATAGTTTTCGGAGCTAAAGAAAATTCCGCACAGCCAAATTGATTGTCGGTCTGTTTGCTTCGAACTTTCAATCGTATTAGTGTGCCTTCATGCGATATAAGCGGTTCTGGATTAGGCGGAATATAAAAGGGTTTCAAATCTTTCCTTTTATTGACGATTACTGATTTCGCCTTATCCTCAAGTTTGTCGAAAGTTACTCCAGCAAGTAAACCTATGCGGATAAAATCTTTACGTTCCATGTCTAAAATTTATTTGAGTTGATATAATTCTTTGTATTCTTGTATGATTGCTGTCGCCAGCTAATATCGAAGGAACAAAAGACCCGCAAAAGCTGATGTCAAGTCTATCATATCACCAAACATTCACAAGCGTGAGTCCTTTAACTATTTACGTGCTTTCTTGAGTCGAATTCTGAGTAAATTTACAAGCTCGTCATTTAAATTTTTTTCAGCAAAATAAGTAACACAAATGTATTAAAAAATAGAGATAGAAACTGCAAAGTTTTTGAGAAAAAGGCTATAATTATCTTTCTGATTCCGTTTTATTAGGGTCTTCGGTACGAGACTCAGTTCGGCTAAATGTTCTACATTTAGTCGTTGTGTCAGTCGTTCTTAGAACGACAATAGTGTTAACTTAAAAAGTAATATTTCTACTGGTATCAATTATCCTTGTTCCGTAGTATTCAACGTCAATTAGACCACTTTTATCTAAGAAGTTACTGGCAGAAGAGTAAAGATAGTCTGCTGCTTTAGCCACAATTCCAGCACGTACTGGATTTTGGTGAATGTAATCTGCTTTCTGAAAGAAAAATTTATCACTAAATATTTCGACCGCATGGTTTTCGTGTGTCCAAAATTGTGAACTTGTCATATTAGATTTGCTTCTTGCAGCAAATTCAAAGCGTTTCAACATCCATTCTCGGCGACTTTCTGGCTCAGTTTCAATAGCTTTTAAAATCTTAGCTGCTGTAAATTTCTTAATATCTCGTACTAAATTTGACAATTGACCTTCTTTCGATGCCGCTATCAAATGTACATGATTTGACATGATTACATAAGAATATAACCATAAACCCTTCTCTTTTTGACTATATCGAAAACTATCCAGTACAATATCTCTATATATTTGCCTCGAAAAAACATCAACCCAATCAACTACTTGGAAAGTCAAGTAATGAATGGCTGATTGATTGATAATTTGATAACCTTGGCTCATACTTCTCTACTATTTGTTATTCTAAAATGCCGTTCTAAGAACGGCTGACACACCGACTGAATAAAAATTCAGCCGAACCAAATAAAAACCCATCAACTCCTACACCGCATCCACATCCACCACCACATAAACCCCTCTAAACTCACGTTGTGTCATTAGCTCGTCGATTTGTTCTTGTAAGAAGACTTTGGCGGCTTTAATGTTGAGTTTATCTTTTTCGAGTTTGAGCATAATATCAAACAAAAACTTATTTCGTACTCGCTCAACCATACCTTTTTCGGGGCCAAGCACACGTGCTTTGCCGAGTTTTTCGAGTAATTTATTGGCCAACCAATGAGCAGCTTTTTCGGCTTTGTCTTGTTCTTCATGCTTCACTGTAACCGAAATCACCCGAGTAAAAGGCGGATAAAAATACCCTTCTCGCTCCTTAATTTCATCATGATAATAACCCATGTAATCGTTCGTCACGACTTTATGTAGCAAACTCTGTTGTGTATTATTAGTCTGAATCAGTACCAAACCTTTTTTCTCTCGTCGGCCAGCACGCCCGCTCACCTGCGTAAGCATCTGAAAGGCCCGCTCAGCAGCCCGAAAATCAGGGAAGTGAATCATGCGGTCGGCATCAAAAATACCAACCAAACTCACTCGGTCGAAGTCAAGCCCTTTACTAATCATCTGCGTTCCGACCAAAATATCTGTATTTCCTTGCTCAAACTCTCCCAAAATCGTCTGATAAGCATTTTTTGTGCGAGTCGTGTCCAAATCCATGCGTTGCACTCGTGCCGCTGGATACATAATTCGGAGGTCATCTTCCAATTTTTCAGTACCAAAACCTACCGTTCGGATTTTTCCCGAACCACAAGCAGGACAAACTCTCGGAATCTCCTCTTTGTGTCCGCAATAATGGCAACGCAACTCTTTTGAGTCGAGGTGATACGTTAAACTTACGGCACATTGCTCACATTCGCCAATCCAATTACACTCCATGCAATTCATGTACGGCGAATACCCACGTCGATTCTGAAAAATAATTGTCTGCTCACCACTGGCCAAATTATGCTCAATGTGCTGACATAAAATACCAGAAAAATCATTTTTCATGGTTTTTGCTTTACGTTCGGCCTTTAAGTCAATCAGTTGAATATCAGGTAATTGTGCATTGCCGTAGCGTTGGTTGAGCGTAACCAAACCATATTTGCCAGTAGAGGCTTGATAATAACTTTCGAGCGATGGCGTGGCCGAACCCAACAAGATTTTTGCCCCTTGCTTTAGACCCAGCATAATACCCACATCACGGGCGTGATAGCGTGGAGCAGGGTCATATTGTTTATACGAACTTTCGTGTTCTTCGTCGATAATCACCAAACCCAAATTATCCATTGGTAAGAAAACCGCCGAACGCACACCCACCACAAATTGGTAGCGTCCTTCAAGCACACCTTTCCAAACTTCAACACGCTCATTATCAGAGAATTTTGAGTGATACACGCCCATTTTATCGCCAAAAACTCGCTTCATACGCACCACAATTTGGGTCGTTAGAGCAATTTCTGGCAATAAAAACAATACTTGTGAGCCACCTTCCAGCACTTGCTGAATCAAATCAATATAAATTTCAGTTTTTCCACTTCCCGTAATTCCGTGTAGCAGAACAATGTCTTTTTCTTGAAAATTAGATAAAATTTCGCTGCTGGCTTGTTGCTGGGCTTCGGTTAATTCGATTTTTACAGGTTCAGAAGGCATATCATCGCCAAAACGAGAAACCACTACTTCAAACTGCTCTAAAATGCCCTTTTCAATCAATTTATTGAGCGAAGAATCAGATGTTTCGCCTTGCGTAAAAAACGATTTATCAACGCCTGATTGATTTCGTTCACGCAGTTGATGTATCGGAATTTGGCGTAAGTATTCCAAAATAACCGTTTGCTGTTTGGCATTTTTTGCCAACGAATCAATCAGATTTGCTGCCTCTTCCGCCCCCTCATAAACTCTCTTTAATCGAATTTTTTTTGCTATTTTTGGCTTATACTTTTCCTTGACTTCCTCATACATAATAATGGCGTGCTTCCCAATCAACGACTTTAGCATGGCATTGATATTGGTTTCACCCACAAATTTTAGGGCATCATCGTAGGTCAGCGAAGTATGATTTTTCAGAATCTCCAAAAACTCAACTTCGTTTTCTTCTAATAGTTCGGGATGGTCAAAATCTGGATTGAGTTGAATTCTTGATTGGCTCGTCACTTTCAAGCCCGAAGGGACCGCCACATTCATTACCTCGCCTACGCAACACATATAATAATCGGCAATCCAATCGAATAACCAAAGTTGTTGCTTCGTGATAAGTGGCTCTGTATCAAGTAGTTCGAGAATATATTTGGCTTGGTATTTTGCGGGAGGTGTTTCATGAATCCGCCCAACAACCGCCGTCACGACCCGATTTTTGCCGAATTCAACAATGACTCTCGCCCCGATTTTTATCTCATCAACAAAATTCCTTGGCACACGATACGTAAACATGCGTGGAATCGGTACTGGCAAAATCACATCAGCAAAATATGTTGTTTCAACAGAAAAAAGACCTTCCATTTGGAATTAAGAATGTAGAATTAAGAATTAAGAATTAAAACGGGGTCACCCGTGAGATGTCGAATGTTTCTCAACTTTTTTGTTATCTACATTCTAAACAATACTCAAAGGTACTAAATTCGGCCTTAGATAAGAAAATTGATTATTTTGCAAGAAATAATTTTCGGCTACTCGCTTGCAAATATTATGCACGCATACTATTTTTGTTAATGTTGAGTTACAATAAAAATCATTCTTAATTCTACATTCTTAATTCTTAATTAAAAAAATGGCAGAAACTATCGAATATAAAGTGCCTACGATGGCAGAAATGGCAGCAAGCGGTCAAGAACCTGAAGTATTGTTTTGGGTGGGTTGTGCTGGTTCGTTCGATGACCGATATAAAAAAGTAACAATTTCGTTTGTAAAGATTTTAAATAAAATTGGGGTAAAATTCGCTGTTCTCGGCACAGAAGAAGCTTGCACAGGCGACCCCGCACGTAGAGCAGGAAACGAATTTACCTTTCAGATGTTGGCTCAACAAAACATTCAAGTTTTGAATGGCTATGGTGTGAAGAAAATCGTGACGGCTTGTCCGCATTGTTTCAATACACTCAAAAACGAATACCCAGAATTAGGCGGAAATTATGAAGTGATTCACCATTCGACCTACTTACAGCAATTAATCAACGAAGGTCGTGTGAAGTTGGAAGGTGGAGGCAGCTTCAAAGGACAAAAAATTACGTATCACGACTCTTGTTATTTGGGTCGTGCGAATGATATTTATGAAGCACCACGCCAATTGTTGGAGAATTTAGATGCCGAACTCGTAGAAATGAAGCGTTGCAAAACCAACGGACTTTGCTGCGGTGCGGGTGGTGGACAAATGTTTAAAGAGCCAGAAAAAGGCACTAAAGACGTAAACATCGAGCGAATTGAAGATGCTTTGGCTACTGGAGCTAAAACTATTGCGGTGGCGTGTCCATTCTGCATGGTGATGATGTCAGACGGTGTAAAAAACAAAGAGCGTGAACATGAAGTAAAAGTCTATGACTTAGCTGAATTGTTGGAGCAAGCAATGTAAAAATAATAACCTATGAATTTTTCATTAGATGAAATTGAAAATGGTGAGCAATTTGAAGAATTAATAGTTGCTTACTTCAAAGGTATGAAAAAAGATGTAACCGCTGTAAAAGTACAAGCATCTGGAACAGGTACAGATGGCGGACGTGATATTTTAGTTGAATTTACAGTTGAT
This sequence comes from Emticicia sp., assembly GCA_023254245.1. Taxonomy (GTDB): domain Bacteria; phylum Bacteroidota; class Bacteroidia; order Cytophagales; family Spirosomataceae; genus Emticicia. The sequence goes on along the minus strand of JALQYE010000083.1, from coordinate 2,425 downwards.
GATAATATTGAAATTTTTCTTAGAAGGTGGGTTATTCAATGCAAATTTCATGAATCAGATATTTCAACAAATAAAATAGCTGATATTAATATCCCATCTTTGATACATTCTTATAATGCCTCAGGATATTTGCTAATTTGTAAAAAAAGACCTACTTCAAAATTAACTGATTTCTTTGAACGTCTCGAACTTAATTGTAGTTTTAAATATAAATACAAAATTTGGTCTGGCGAACAACTAAAGAACCTAATTTTAGGTACAGAAAAAACACTTTGGCAACAGTTTTTTCCAAAATATTATGAATATTTTAAAAATAATTTATCATGAGAGCATTTGTTTCTTACTCACTAAATGATAGAGATGAATTAGTCATGGCTTTGCTTTCGGCAAAACTTAGAGAAAAAGGCTTTTCTATTGCAATGAATTATGATTTTTCTTCATTTGTATTAACTCCTATGAGTCAAAGAATGATAAATGAAGCTAATTTATTCATCGGTATAATTACTAAGAATAGCATTAATAGGGAAAGAGTAATTAAAGAATGGGATTATGCAAAAAGTAACAATATACCCAATATCCTATTACTTGAAGAAAACATGCAAGTTGATAATAGGCTATTACAAGGCAATTATGTTGTTTTTAATAGAAAGAACCCTAAAAATGCGGTTGATGAAATTAATAGGCGTATGTTGCCCAAAAATGCAACTGAAGAATTTCTGCCTTGGGCATTAGGAGGGGCTGCATTATTGGCGGTTATTGGTTTACTGTCCTCACCAAGTAGTAGAAGATAACTTAGAATGATTAGCTTATCAATAGGTATTTCTTTCTACAAAAAATTAATCAACCTTATCGGAGATTATTTTCAAAAAATATTGTTTATTGATTATATATGCCGCAATTTTGATTGTGGCATATTTTTTTAAAGACAATATTATGTACGTAGATTTCGATAAAATTCCGCAAGATGCCCGCATTTGGGTATATCAAGCCAATCGTCAGTTGACTGCTGATGAGATAAATACGGTTGAGAATTATCTCAAACCAGCCGTTAATCAATGGGCTGCTCATGGAGCTGCCTTATTGGCCTCGGCTAAGGTGCTGCATAATCGTTTTGTGATTATTGCCCTCGACCAAAATATGAATGCCGCCAGTGGTTGCTCCATAGATGCCTCTACTCGTTGGTTTAAAGAGCTTGGCGATGCCCTAAACATAGATTTCTTCGACCGCTCACAGGCATATCTCGATGGTAATGAAATAAAAACTTTCTCGGTTTTTCAATACAAAAAAGCCGTTGAGAGTGGTCTTGTTTCTCCCGAAACTATTATCTTCAATAACATTACTTTATCGACTTTGGGTGATTTAAATAGCAAATGGCAAATGAAGGCCATTGATGCTCCGACTTTGAAAAGATTTTTTGTTAATACATTGGCTTAATCTTACTTTGGACGATGTAGGAACATCGTCCCACAAATATGGCTGAAACATTATATATTCCAGAAAGTGCCTCTCGCAAAGAGGTATATAATAGTATTATTCCCCAAGTCGAGGGACTTTTAAGTGGCGAAACCGACCAAACTGCTAACTTGGCTAATTTTGCTGCTGCTCTCAGAGAAGCTTTTGGATTCTTTTGGGTTGGATTTTATCTCAAAAAAGAAAATCAATTAGTTTTGGGGCCATTTCAAGGCCCGATTGCCTGCACACGTATCAATTTTGATAAAGGCGTTTGTGGCTATTGTTATCGCACAAAAGAAACTGTTATCGTGCCTAATGTTGAGGAATTTCCAGGGCATATTGCTTGTAGTTCGGCCTCAAAATCTGAAATTGTAGTGCCTGTTTTTGATAAAAATGGCGAAGTTTCGATGGTTTTAGATGTTGATAGCGATAAATTAGATGATTTTTCGGAAGTTGATAAAGAAGGTTTAGAAGCTTTGATAAGAATATTAGAAAAAACTTTTATTGCTTAAAAATGAATACATTATTTCCAGTATTTCTGAAACTTGAAGAATTGAACACGCTTGTAGTAGGCGGAGGAAATGTGGGTTTAGAAAAACTCGAAGCTATTTTCAGAAATTCGCCTAAAGCGACCGTGACGCTCGTTGCCCCCGAAATTCGTGAGGAAATTAAAGCTTTAGTACCACATCATAATCTTACTTTGATTCAAGAAAGATACGATATTTCGCACCTTGAAGGAATGGACATCGTTACGGCAGGAACTGATAGCAAAGAAGTAAACCGACAAGTAAGAGACGATTGTAAAGTTAAACGAATATTGGTAAATATTGCAGATACTCCTGATTTGTGCGATTTTTATTTGAGTTCGGTAGTGGTAAAAGAAGATTTGAAAATTGCCATTTCAACCAACGGAAAATCACCGACCTTTGCCAAGCGTTTCCGTGAGATTTTAGAAGAAATCATTCCCGAAAAC
>JALQYE010000082.1 GCA_023254245.1 Emticicia sp. | reverse complement strand
CATATCATGCTCAAATGATTCTTTCATACGGTTTCTCAGCGGTTTCAAAATCATGTAGCCATCCTGATAATTGAGTGTCACCGTAAATCGACGTAATAATTCGCAGCCAATACTTCCTTGACGTTGGGTATCGTCGGCAGTAAATTTCATGCTAAATGATAAACTATCAGGAAAAGAAGCCAAAATATTTTTCATTTCGATGCTTCCCATCTTGATTTTATCAACCCGACCAATATTGCCGTTGATTTCACCATTTAACCCACGACCCAAATTGGCACGCATGACTCTATCGGGTAAATGAATTGGCTCTTTTTCACCTGCATTCAACAAAAGTGCATGACCAGCACCTGTATCAATTACTAATCGCATCGGAATCAGCTTTTGGTCGTTGCTTACCATCGCAATGGCGTCGGTATAAGGCTTCGATTGCGTCAGTACAATAGGGTATTGTGTACCCATTGCTTTTTTGTACTTAAACCTTTTGGGGTCAGTGAGCGTAAGTTTTTTATTCTCAAAATCAATCGTTACGACAAAATTGCTGAAAATATCATGACCAAAAATCCCGTGGATTGGCACGCCTAAAAACTCAGATAATTGAAGTACGTCTTCGTCTAACACCACCAAGCTTTGCTGACGAGCAACCACATCGCCAATACGAATCGTATGTCCTACCGAAACATTAGCCATTAAAGCTTCCCCTTCGCCCGCACCTGCAATTTTCACACGACGCACGTATCTAACCCCCAATGACAAAGCACGTTTGGGGTCGGTAACGATTGTCGAACTGACGCCCGTGTCGAGTATAAAACGAAGGGTATCTGAGCCGTCAAGTTGGGCTTTTAGTACAATGAGATTTGCGTGTAGGTCAAAGTCAAATTTAGCTGTTTTCTGATGTTTCCCAATAAAATGATAACCATAACGGTCATCCTTTTTTCTTTCTTTTTGAGCAAAAGTCAACTGACTGATTATCAATAAGATAGCTATCAAGCGGAGTTTTAGTAGATTTTCCATAGCTATTTCAATAAGTAACTCACATTAATATAATATAATTTTAAGGAAAAATAGTCTTTTTCCACGAATTACAACACGAATTTATGTAAAATAGTTTGAGATTTCATACTTATTTTTGAATTATTTTGGAGGAATGAGGCTTAAAAAGACACTTTTGTAAGTATTTTTAAGAACCTTCTTATAAAAACTGCTGCATGGTTGTGAGAATGTGATTTTTAGAGAAATAAAACTCTATTTTTGTGGGTCATTTAAAACATAATTTTGTAGATGAAGATTCTGCTTACAGGAGCAACGGGTGGTTTGGGGTTTCGGACTTTGGAACGTTTGATTGAAAATCCGAGAGTCGAAAAAATAATAGCTACTGGGCGAACAATCAGGCCAACACATTTTGTAGAACACCACAAAGTAGATTACCAACTGGGCCATTTAGAAGATGCCGATTTTGTATCGAAACTCGTCGAGCAAGCTGATTACATCGTTCATGCAGCAGCACTTTCTTCGCCTTGGGGCAAATATGTTGAGTTTGAAAAAGCCAACGTATTTACGATGAATAATTTGATAAATACTGCTAAAAAGCAATCTATCAAGCGATTTGTGTATGTTTCGACTCCGAGTTTGTACTTCAATGGCCAAGACAGATTTAATGTGAAAGAATCTGACCCATTGCCCACAGCATTTGTAAATGCCTACTCAAAAACGAAGTATGAAGCAGAATTGGCTTTGGAAAAGTCAGCAATTCCGTACGTGACTTTAAGACCGAGAGCATTGATTGGCCGAGGCGATACAGTTATTATGCCTCGATTAATCAGAGCTTTTGAAGAAGGAAAACTGAAAATCATTGGTGATGGGAAAAATATAGTAGATTTGACCTCGCTGGCAAATGTGGCTGATTCGATTGAACTTGCCTTATTTGTTGGTGATGCTGGACTCAACCAAATTTATAATATCACCAACGGCGAGCCAGTAAAACTTTGGGAAACGGTTGAAAAAGTGCTTTCGTTGTTGGGTTATGAAATGAACAAAAAGAAAGTCCCTTACCAGATGGTAAAACTCGTTTCGCAACTCATGGAATTGAAAGCGAAAGCTACCAGTTATCAAGAACCAGCCTTGACGACTTACGGCGTCGGGGTTTTGGCCAAATCATTCACGATGGATATTTCAAAAGCAAAAACGCTGTTGGGGTATTCGCCCAAAGTATCAACTGATGAAGCCATTGAGGAATTTGTAAGTTGGTATAGAGAAGTCAACGGTTAACAGTCGGCAGTCAACAGTCAATTTTTTCTATGGTCAATGAAAGAAATTAAATTATACCTCGGTTATGCGGGTTATTGTGAAGCCAACGAAAACCACAGCATCAGAGGCGGAGCTAATAAAAGCATTAAATTTCATGCGTTGTTTGGGTTGATTCAACACCCCGAGCAAGGCTGGATTTTGTATGATACTGGCTACACTAAACGATTTTATGAGTGTACGAAACACTATCCGAATAAAATCTATGCCCAAATGACCAAGGTTTTTGTGACTGAAGCAGATGAAATAAAAAATCAACTCAAGCATTTTGGTCTGCAACCCGCTGATATTAAGCACATTATCATTACGCATTTTCACGCCGACCATGTGGCAGGTTTGAAAGATTTCAACGAAGCTACTTTTTATTGTTCACGGGCGGCGTTTAAGCAATATACAGAAATTGGTGCGTTTTGGGCATTTAGTAAGGCAATTTTAAAAGACCTTATTCCAGAAGATTTCGAAAAAAGGTTAAAAATCATTGAAAATTATGGAAAACGACTCAACGATGAAATATTTGACCAAAAGTATGATTTATTCGCAGATGACTCCTTTATGATTTATGATTTACCTGGCCACGCTGCGGGGCAAATCGGCGTAGAATTGAAGACGGAAAAACAACAGTATTTTCTGATTGCTGATGCTTGCTGGAATAAGAAATCTTACGAAGAAATGCTACTTCCGCCATCAATCGTCAGGTTATTTTTTGATTCTTGGCAAGATTTCAAAGATAGTCTTCAGAAAGTAAATCTATTTCACAAAAGATATCCAGCGATAACGATTGTACCTACGCATTGCTCGGCAACCACGTCGGCCCTCGTTTCAACTAATTACGACCTCAATGCTCTTTAAATTATCTATTTTATATTATTTAGTAGAAATAAAACTAACCAAGTGGCTTTACGTCCATAATATTGGTTTTAGACGAAATTGGATAATCAAAAAACTTATTCAGCATTGCTCCACAAGTTTATTTTATAAAGATTTTGCTCAAAAGAAAAACGATTTCACAACTTTTCCAATCATCAATAAAGCCATTTTTATGGCAAATTTTGATGCCATTAATGCCGTAAATATAAAATTGGAAGATGCTTTGACGGTTGCGATAGAATCAGAGGAAAATCGAGATTTTTCACCGACAATCAAGGGCATTACGGTAGGTTTATCATCAGGAACGAGCGGAAATAGAGGTGTGTTTTTGGCAAGCGAAAAAGAAAGAGCCTACTGGGTAGCTTTAGTTTTGGACAGAGTGCTGGGCTTTCCATTAAAAAGGCGAAGGATTGCATTCTTTCTACGAGCCAACAGCAACCTTTATGATTCGGTAAAATCAAAACTATTAGCCTTTCATTTTTTTGATTTACTCCATTCGATTGATGCTCATATCGAGCGTCTAAATACCTTACAACCAGACATTTTGGTGGCACAGCCAAGTATGTTGCTCGAATTAGCGAATGCGATTGCAGCCAATAAACTTGACATAAAACCAACAAAGGTTATTTCGGTAGCAGAAGTTTTAACGCCCGAAGATAAAACCTATTTGAGCAACGTTTTTAAACAAACCATTCATCAAGTTTATCAATGTACCGAAGGCTTTTTGGCCAGCTCTTGCGAACACGGAACACTGCATTTCAACGAAGATTTTCTGATAATCGAAAAGAAATACATCGACCAAGAGCAAAGCAGATTTCACCCAATAATCACCGATTTGAGGCGACGCTCTCAGCCGATTATTCGCTACGAATTGAATGATATTATTCAAGAAAAAACAAGCTGTTTGTGTGGCAGTAAATGGTTGGCGATTGAAGCCATCGAAGGGCGTTCGGATGATATTTTGATTTTTAGGAATATTGAAAATCAGGAAGTTAAGATTTTTCCTGACTTTTTCAGACGTGCCATTATTTTAGCTGACGATACCATTAGCGATTATGCTTTAATTCAAACTGAGCCAACTCATTTGATGCTTTACATAAAAAGTCAGCATGAAGAGTCCTTTCAACGGGCTTGCGAAGCGATACAAGATTTACTGAAAAAAAGTAATATTTTTGAGGTCGAAATCAGTCAAACGAATCATAACCATACCTTTAAAGGCCAAAAACTTAGAAGAATAAAAAATGATGTCAGGAAAACCCATTAAGATAGTCGGTTTGGGAAAATATCTCCCGCAAGAAGTTTCATCGGCTGATTTGGAACAAAAATATGGTCTTCCGCAGGGTTGGTCAGAGAAATATTCGGGTGTAAAATCTCGACATCATATTACATTCGAGTCAATCGGATACATGGGAGCGAGAGCCATTGAGCAAGCCTTAGAAAAATGCCAAATGGAGTTGAAAGATATTGATTTGCTGATTTCGGCAAGTGCAGGTTTTGATTATCCGCTACCGAGCCAGTCGAGCATCATCAAGAGTGAACTTAAAGATGGAATGTCGGTCAATATTCCTGCTCTTGATGTTGATTCGAGTTGTTTGAGCTTTGTAAGTGCCTTTGAAATTGCATCGAGCTTATTGGATGGGAAAAAGTACAAAAATATCGTTATTGTTAGCAGTGAAATCGCCTCAACGGGCCTGAACCCAAATAACTGGGAAACGCTAACACTTTTTGGTGATGGAGCGGTGGCGGCCATTCTGCAATTTGCCCCAAACTCCGATTCAGCTTACCTAAAAAGCACCATGCAAACCTATTCGGAAGGCGTTTATGACTCAACGTTCAAGGGCGGAGGTATGAAATTATTCTTTAAAGATAACCCATACGACCCCGAAATACATTCGTTTGCCATGAATGGACGCAAACTGTTGCGTTTAGCCAAAACGCATTTACCCGCTTTCATTGATACCTTTTTTGAAGATTTACCTCTCAAAATGGAAGAAGCTGATGCCATCATTCCGCACCAAGCCTCAAAATTGGGCGTTTCGATTTTATCAAGTTTGTATCAATTAAAAGAGAATCAAGTGCTGGGAAATTTGGCTACTTATGGCAATTGCATTGCGGCATCAATTCCGCTGGTTTTGCACGATGCCGTTGAGTCGGGAGCAATCAAACGAGGTGATACGTGTTTCATTATCGGTACCGCAGCAGGCTTTTCGATTGGTGGGCTTTTATTGAGATTTTAAACTATAAATTCATTGCCGTCTGCTTTAGCTGACGGAAAAATGAGTAATACTCAAATCGACTTTAGTCGAAAGTTTGGCCAAAGCCAATTTTGTTTTCTTTGCAGTATCTGTCAGCTAAAGCAGACGGTAATGAAATGAAGGTATATTTACTTCTATCACAAAAACAATGTTCAATAAAATCGGGGGATTAATTAATTATTGGCATGTAATTGCCTTATCGAGCGAGTTGGGAAAAGGCAAATCTTTAAAGCGAAGTCTTTATCAAGTGCCTATCTTGTTTTGGAGAGATAAGGCTCTGAAAGTTCATGCCTTGCTGGACGTTTGTTCGCACAAAAAAGCCCCTTTAGAAGTTTGTGATTTTGCACAAAACCATGTTTTATGTCAATATCATGGTTGGAAATATAACGATGAAGGGCGATTGATTGATATTCCGAGTTCGCAGCATTTGATTCATAAAATGAAATGCAAAGTTGATAATTACCCAATTATCGAGCAAAATGGTTTCGTCTGGATATATTTAGATACAGAAAATGCCCCGACCACATCGCCTGAAGCACTAAGTGAAGTCTCGGGCGAAAACTGGAAACACTACCAAACTTCAATGCTTTTTGAAACAAACGAAGAGCTTTTGATTGAAAACTTTATGGATGCTACGCATACGCCAATGGTGCATGATAAGCTTATCAGAGACAACGATAAAAAAACAAAGCATTCGATTACAATTACCCAAACCAGCGAAACCGTACACGTGAGCTATGCCGAAACCAACGAAAAAGTAGGCTTAGGGCTTGATTGGATGTTGGGCGGAAATTTAAGTGTTTCGCACACCGATGAGTTTCTGATGCCCAACTTAGTAAGGGTAAATTATTATATTAACAAAATTCATCGTTTTCAGGCTTTTATTGCATGTTCGCCGCTACAAGAGGGTAAAACCATTGCTTTTGTGCGGCTTTCGTTTCAGTTTAAGTGGTTCAATCCATTAATAAAATTGGTTATTCCGTTTTTGGCAAAAAAGGTGTTGAAGCAAGATTTTATTATTACTCAAAAACAGTTTGCCAATAGGCAGATTTTTAACGAAAAAAACGACCAAAACATTGATTACGACGCCATGCACAACAAAGTGAAGAAAATCAGAAATAATAAAATTAATAATTTGCCAACGAGGGAAGAAACCACAACTCAACAAATTGATTTAACCTTATAATTCGTGCATTTGTGGCAAATTCATTTTTTGAAAAAATAAATTATTCGGCTTGTAACGAAGATAGTGAATCGGAACGAAAAGCCTTGCGTCTGACGGCTGATGATACTGTTTTGTGTATTACAGGAAGCGGTGCAAGGCCACTTGATTTATTGGTCGATAGCCCCAAAAAGATAATCAGTGTTGATTTTAATGCTACCCAAAATCATCTTTTGGCTCTTAAAATTGCTGCGTATAAATCGCTCAATTATGCGGAGTTTAAATCGTTTATTGCTTTAGAAAACAAGTTTTCTCGACTCAATTTATACAAAAAACTCAATCATTTGCTCACTTCTCCACAAGGTTGTTACTGGGATAAAAATTTTCATTTGATAGAGAAAGGCCTCTTGTATTGCGGAACGTGGGAACGATTTCTGCGAATGATGGCCAAAGCGGCATTTTTCAGAAGAAAAGCCATTGAGAAACTGATGGAGTCGGAAACATTGGAAATCCAACGAGAGTTTTGGGCAAAACACTGGGACAATGCCATTTGGAGGGCGTTTCTAAAACTTGTTTCCAACCGATTTTTATGGACAAAAATCATTCGTGAACCTGGTGCTTTATTGATTCCGCAGGAGTTTGATGTGTATGAATATATGCGTTCACGCATGAATCATTTGGCCAATAATCATCTTCTTTGCACCAATCATTTTGCTAATCTTTTATTTTATGGCGAATACAAGTCCGATTGTATTTTGCCTCTGCATCTGAGAGAAGAAAACTTTGAAAGTATCAAAAGTCAAGCACATAAAATCGAAATTATCACCGATTCTTTGCTTAATGTACTTGATAATCAACAACTCACGGCATCTGTCACGGCTTATTCATTGTCTGATTTTTCTTCGTATGCAGATACTGAAATGTACAATAAAATTTGGACAAAAATCATTCAGCACTCAGCCAATAATACCAAGTTTTGCGAACGTTTTTTCTTGGTAAAACGTCAGCCTGACATTTTCCACCCGCAAATCGAAAGAGATTATCTATTAGAAAAACAATTATCCGACCAAGACCTTACAGCAATCTATACTTTTTGTGTGGGAAAGTTGAAAAAATAGTCTTCTCAGTACGAGTATTCGATAAACATCTACAACAATTTCGGGTTTATTGGATAGACGGTTTGGGATACAAATTTTTTATTCGTTTTTTTGGCATTAAAAACATCAACACTTTTACTATGAAAAAAAATCTATTAGCCGCTGCGGCTATTTGTTTGTTTACTAATCTCAGTTTTAGCCAAGCTCGCTTGGTCGAAAAAGTTGAAAAAAAAGGGAGTGAACTCGTTATTCCTTACGAAAAATACGTTTTACCTAATGGCCTTACGCTTGTTGTGCACGAAGACAACAGCGACCCAATCGTACACGTCGATGTAACTTACCACGTAGGTAGTGCCAGAGAAGAAATCAAGAAGAGTGGTTTTGCTCACTTTTTTGAACACATGATGTTTCAAGGAAGTGATAACGTGGGCGATGAGCAACACTTCAAAATCGTAACGGCTGCGGGCGGAACGCTCAACGGTAGCACTAACCTCGACCGTACGAATTATTACGAAACCGTACCCAACAATCAACTCGAAAAAATGCTTTGGCTCGAAGCCGACCGCATGGGCTTTTTGTTAGATGCCGTTACTCAAAAGAAATTTGAGGTACAACGCAGCACCGTAAAAAACGAAAGAGGACAAAACTACGATAACCGCCCGTATGGTTTAGTGGGCGAATTTACGAGCAAAAACCTTTATCCTTACGGCCATCCATATAGCTGGCTAACTATCGGTTATTTAGAAGATTTGGATAGAGTTGATGTAAACGACCTAAAGAAATTCTTTTTGCGTTGGTATGGTCCAAATAACGCCACATTAACTATCGGTGGTGACGTAAAAACGGCTGATGTTGTGAAATTGGTCGAGAAATATTTCGGAACGATTCCAGCAGGGCCTGCGGTTGAAAAAACAGTTTTGCCAGCTGTGAAACTATCGGGCGATAGATACGCTTCTTTTACGGATAATTACGCTCGTTTGCCGATTTTATCGAAAACGTACCCAACTGTTCCGAATTATGATAAAGATATGGGAGCGTTGTCGTGTCTTGCTCAAATCTTGGGTCAAGGTAAAAACTCCATTCTTTATCAACAAATGGTAAAAAACCAAAAAGCCATTTCGGCCAGTGGTTTTAGTCGTTTTAATGAATTGGCGGGTGAATTTTCATTTCAATTAACCCCCTATCCAGGCAACTCACTGGCAACTATGGATAGTTTATTCAAACAATCATTACTGGTTTTTGAAAAACGTGGTGTAACCGATGAAGACATTGAGAAATTTAAGGGAGGAATCGAAGCTCAGTATATCAACGGTTTACAAAGTGTGTCGGGTAAAGTGAGCCAGTTGGCAGCTTTCAATACTTTTACGGGTAATCCGAATATGATTGGTAAATTATTAGATATGTATCGCTCAGTAACTAAAGAAGATGTTTGGAGAGTTTACAATCAGTATATCAAAGACAAACCTTGCGTAACTATCAGCGTACTAACAAAAGGCCAGAATGTAAAGCCAGCCGCTTCTGATAATTATACGATTGATACACAAAACTACACTGCCCCAAATTATGGCTATGATGGTTTGACATACAAGAAAGCAAAAGATACTTTTGATAGAAGTAAAACTCCAGGAAATGGAGCAAATCCAGTAGTAAAAGTGCCTCCTTTCTGGAAAAAAGACTTGCCAAGTGGTATCAAAATCATCGGAACAGCCAACACCGAGCTTCCAACTGTTACGATTTCAGTTTCGATTCCTGGTGGCCACTTAGCCCAAGCTGCCGATACTTCTAAAATTGGTTTGGCGGGTATGGTTGCCGATATGCTCAACGAGGACACCAAAAAATATACGGCTGAGCAAATGGCCGTTGAGCTTCAAAAACTTGGAAGTTTCATAAGTGTTTCACAAAACTTAGATGGTATTAGCTTCACGGTTCAATGCTTAAAGAAAAACGTTGATAAAACATTAGAGCTTTTGGAGGAAAAAATGTTTAGTCCAAACTTCACACCCGAAGCTTTCAATCGTTTACAAAAACAAGCATTGGAAGGCTTCAAACAGTTAAAATCTCAGCCAGCGGCCATTGCTACTAACGTAATTGACAAACTGAACTACGGCACTGGGAATATCTTAGGTTTAAGCGATAATGGCACCGAAAGTACCGTAAAACGTTTGAGTTTGAAAGATGTTCAAGACTATTACAACAACTACATGACATCGCAAGGTACGAAAGTGGTAGTGGTAGGCGACATTACAGAAGGTGAAATAGTACCGAAATTGGCGTTTTTGAATAAATTACCCAATAAAAAAATAAGTTTACCAACGCCAGCACCAGCTCCTGCTATCGAAAAAACTAAAATTTATTTGATAGATGTGCCAAAAGCAGCACAAACCGAATTTAGAGTAGGAAATGTGACGGGCTTGAAATATGATGCAACTGGCGAATACTACAAAGCTGGTTTGATGAACTTTGCACTTGGTGGAGCTTTCAATAGTCGCGTAAACCTCAATTTGCGTGAAGATAAAGGCTGGACTTATGGTGCTCGTGCAGGTTTTGCAGGCGATAAATACACGGGCGAATACCAGTTTAGTTCAGGAATCCGTGCCAATGCTACCGATAGTGCTTTGGTTGAAGTAATGAAGGAGTTGAAAAACTACGCAGCTAACGGTATCACGGGCGAAGAATTAGCCTTTATGAAAAGTGCTATCGGCCAACAAGATGCCTTACGCTACGAAACAGGTAACCAAAAAGCAGGTTTTATTGGCCGAATTCTGACGTATGATTTACCAGCTAATTTTGTAGAAACACAAAATAAAATCTTAGCATCGCTTACCAAAAAAGAAGCAGATGCCTTGGCTAAAAAATGGATTAACACGGATAAAATGAATATTTTATTGGTAGGAGATAAAGCCAAAATCTTACCTGGCCTACAAAAACTCGGCTATGAGATTATCGAATTAGATATTGACGGGAATAAGAAGTAGGTTTCTGAATCAATCAAAAACAAAAAAGATGGTCATAACGACCATCTTTTTTTGTGTTCCCGAAGGGATTCGAACCCCCATCGTCAGAACCGGAATCTAAAATTCTATCCATTGAACTACGGGAACATTATTTCTGCAAAGTTATAAAAATTTTCTGCATCGTTTTAAACCTTTTCTACTCTTATTCATCCAAACTATACAAAGCCAGAAAAACTATTCATCTTAAAAACAGCATTCAACCATGAAAACTTCAATCAAATTACTCGGATTTGCTCTTGCACTTATCATATTTTCAAACATTGATGTAAATGCCCAAAGCCGCCAAGACCGCCATGAAGATGTGCGTGACCGTCGTGAAGATGTGCAAGATAAACGTGAAGACCGAAAAGATAAGGCCGAAGACCGCCGTGACCGTGCCGAAGACGTGCGTGATGCCAAGGAGGATATCAGAGATGCTCGCCATAATGGTGGCAGAAAAGATAAATTAGAGGACATTCGTGATGCCAAAGAAGACGTGCGTGACCGTCGTGAAGATGTGCAAGATAGACGTGAAGACCGAAAAGATAAAGCCGAAAACGTACGTGACCTCAAAGAAGACCGCCGTGACCGTCGTCGTGGGACTTGGTAAAATATTTCGAGTAAATAATCAATTATCTAAAATTAGAGATGATTGATAAAAAGAACCTTCTGATTTGAATGGAGAGTTGTTTGCAACCCCAATTAAAATCAGAGGGTTTTTTGTTTATTTTTTAGTAAAACTACCAATCTTATACAGTAACAGTAGTTACTTTTGACAAGTAAAAATTAGAAACAAGCAAAACAGCCAGCATCACAAGTGGGATAATAGCATTAGGAGTAGGGTCACCAGCGTTGATATGTGCAATGGATGCCGAAACAAAAGTAATGATAAAACCCGCATACGCCCATTCTTTGATTTTGGTAGGAATCTGCGGTATGAGCAATACCAATGCTCCGATTATCTTAGCAATACCCAATTCGACACGGAAGAAATCAGGGAATCCCATGTGTTTGAATCCTTCAACTATTTGTGGATTGGTAAAATAACTGTAACCGCTAAAAAGCATCATCGCACCAATAACCCCTGTGCTGACCCAATAAATAATTTTGTCTTTTTTCATTTCAGAATTTAGTTTAGAATATTTCTACAAACTTATTTATATTTGCTATATATCTGATAGTGCTATACTTATGTATAGCACTATCATTTAAGATAGTACTACTAAAAAGATACAATTATGACAGAATGTAAGGAGCAACATAATCCAGAAGAGTGTACTAAAATGATTGTACCCGTGCGAGATGCCTTAGAAATATTGAATGGAAAATGGAAGTTACCAATTATTCTTTCATTAACTTTCGGGGCGAAACGCTTCAAGCAAATATCGAAGGATATTAATGGCATTACTGATAGAATGTTATCAAAAGAATTGAAGGATTTGGAGGTAAATCAACTAATCAAACGGACGGTGCATGATACCTTTCCGCCTACGGTTGAGTATACAATTACCGAACACGGAAAATCACTCGAAAAAATGATAACCGAACTCCGAAACTGGGGGCTGGAACACCGCAAACAAATAATGGGAAAATAAAATAAGACGTAATGAGTTTTTTCGATATAAATAATGTACTTTTTGAGTTTTGGGGCGTAAAAATGTCTTATCTCGAATTTTACGCAACGCTTACTGGCCTAATAGCAGTCATACTTTCAACCCAGGAAAATGTATGGAGTTGGATAATTGGCTTAACCAACGTAGTATTAGCATTTGTGATGTTCTATCAGATTCAGCTTTACCCTGATATGTTTTTACAAGTGTTCTTTTTCATAACCAATATCATTGGTTTTTGGCAATGGAAGTTTCCGAAAGAAAAAGAAGCTAATCTAAAAAATGAACTAAAAATCAGTCAGTTATCACCACAACAATTTGTGGTTTACTCGTTAGTTGGTTTGGTGTGTACATACTTGCTTGGCACATTTGCCAAGAATCTACACGAGTGGATTCCTAAACTTTTTAGCCAGCCAAGTGCATTTCCGTACATGGATTCTTTCACGACCGTCATGAGTATTTTTGCCACCTTTCTGCTTATCCGAAAAAAAGTTGAAACATGGTGGATGTGGCTCGCCATTGACATTATTAGTACCTATATGTATTTTATAAAAGACGTGAAGCTATATTCCTTACTTTATGCTGTTTTTTGTGTAATTGCATTGTTTGGAGCAATAAATTGGACAAAAGAGCATAGAAAAACAGCCTGAGTAGTACAGTACAGGAATGTTGCCGATGCTTTTAGCTCTAAAATTGCAGACTAAAATTTTACCAATCTATTTAATCTAATAATTAGAAATGCTCAGTAACGATATTATTCAACAGCATAACGAAAAACTTCAGGCTGAACACCAGTTCAAGTTAACATACTTAACCGAACTCCTCGACCGTAAAGGTATTGATATTCAGACTATTATTGATAAAATAAAGGCTTTTCAAGTGGCTATTCCGAGTTGGGCTTTAGGTACTGGCGGCACTCGTTTTGGGCGTTTTCCGAATGGTGGTGAACCAAGAAATTTAGAAGAAAAAATAGAAGATGTGGGGCTGATTCATCAATTAAATCGTTCGTCGAACTCTATTTCGCTGCATATTCCGTGGGATATTCCATCAGATGCCAATGCTATCAAACAATTACTGAAAGCTCACGATTTGACGATTGACTCAGTAAACTCTAATACTTTCCAAGACCAAAAAGACCAGCCGTTTTCGTATAAATTTGGTTCACTTTCGCATACCAAAAGCGAAGTGCGTGATTTGGCGATTCAGCACAATATTCAGTGCGTAGAATACGGCAAAATGCTTGATTCTAAAGTACTTACAATTTGGTTGGCCGATGGTTCAAACTTCCCAGGTCAATCGCATCTACGAAGTGCTTATCAACGTACAAGTGATTCAATAGCAAGTATTTACAAGTCAATGCCTGACGATTGGACGATGTTGATTGAATATAAACCCTACGAGCCGCATTTCTACTCAATGGTGATTCCTGACTGGGGAACTTCGTATTCGCTTTGCCAAACAGTCGGAAAAAATGCCCAAGTTCTGGTCGATTTAGGCCATCATTTGCCAAACACAAACATCGAACAAATTGTTGGACGTTTGATGCATTTTGGTCGCCTCGGTGGTTTCCATTTTAATGGTTCAATGTATGGTGATGATGATTTGACTACGGGAAGCATCAAACCTTATCAATTCTTCTTGATTTTCAATGAATTGGTTGACGGAATGCAAGACCCAAGCGTGAAAAATCCGCCATTGGCATGGATGATTGATGCGAGCCACAATACAAAAGACCCAATTGAAGATTTATTGCAGTCGGTAAATGCGATTCTGACGACTTATGCAAAAGCACTTTTGGTTGATAGAGAAGAATTGACTGATGCCCAAGAAAATAACGATGTATTGCGTGCCGAAGAATTATTGCGTGATACTTTCATGACCGATGTAAGAGCGTTAGTAGCCGAAGCAAGCCGCCAAGCGGGTGGAGCAATCGACCCAATTGCGACTTTCCGTGGAGCAAAAATCAGAAGCGGCTTAGTTGGCAAAAGAGGTTTTAGCGTGGCTACGGGTCTGTAGTTTCGGTCTGTACCGAAACAGCTTTGTAGAATAACAAAACACAATCTCAACTTTCAAAAGGGCTGTACCTCAGGTTTGACCTTTTGAGCTTAAAAATATGAAAGTAGCCTTATTTATACCTTGTTATATCGACCAGTTTTATCCGAATGTGGGTATTGCTACACTCCAATTACTCGAAAAATTGGGGGTAGAAGTGGCGTTTCCGATGAAACAAACCTGCTGCGGGCAACCGATGGCCAATAGTGGATGCGAACAAGATTCAAAAGGTGTTTACGAACACTTTGTTGATACCTTCGCTGAGTTTGATTACATCGTTACACCTTCGGGAAGCTGTACGTACCACATCAAGAAACATTACGATATTATCGAACAAACGCCAGCCGTTCAGAAAGTCAGAAAGTCGGTGTATGAATTAGTCGATTTTATTGAAATTGTACTGAAAATAGAAGAAATCCCTGTCGATTTTCCGCATAAAGTGGGTTTGCATTTGAGTTGTCATGGTCAACGTGGACTCCGCCAAGCCAATGCTTCCGAAATTACGGGTGTGCGTGATGGTCAAATTTCTAAACTTCTCCGAAAACTAAAAGGCATCGAACTCACAGAGCTCGACCGAAACGACGAATGTTGTGGCTTTGGCGGTACATTTTGTGTAGCCGAAGAAGCCGTATCGGCACGAATGGGGCAAGACCGAATTGCTGACCACCTACGCAACGGAACAAAAGTTTTGACAGGAGGTGACGTATCGTGCCTAATGCACCTCGAAGGTATCTTAAAACGTCAAAATGCACCCATAAAAGTAATGCACATTGCCGAAATTTTGAACGGAAATCAGCCATGAATCACCAAGACCATCCAACCTTAGCCGCAAATTTCAATAAAGATGCCGAGCGTACGACCTGGCACGATGAAACCCTTTGGTTTGTTCGCCAAAAGCGAGACAGAGCCATTTACCCGATTCCCGAATTTCAAGATTTACGTACGCTTGCGTCCGAAATCAAAGACCACACCCTCAGTAATCTTGATAATTACCTAATCGAATTTGAGCAAAATGCCATAAAAAATGGCGTAAAAGTGCATTGGGCAGCAGATGCCGCCGAGCATAACCAAATCGTGCTGGATATTATTAGAAATTCGTGTAAAGTGGAAGGCAGAAATACTCGAATGGTGAAAAGTAAGTCGATGCTTACGGAAGAATGCCATTTGAATGCTTTTCTGCAAAAAAATAACATAGATGTTGTGGATACTGATTTGGGCGAACGCATCATTCAGTTTCGTGACGAACCACCGAGCCATATCGTAATGCCCGCCATTCACCTCAAAAAAGAAGACGTGGGCGAAACTTTCCACGAACATTTGGGCACAACCAAAGGTGAAAAAGACCCACAGATTCTGACCGAAGCGGCACGTCAGCACCTAAGAGAAAAATTTGTAGCGGCCGATGTAGCCCTTACGGGCGTGAACTTTGCTATTGCCGAAACAGGTAGTTTTGTGGTTTGTACCAACGAAGGAAACGCCGATTTAGGCGTAAATTTAGCGAAAGTACACATTGCCAGTATGGGTATCGAAAAAATGATTCCTAAGCTACATCATTTATCGGTTTATACTCGTTTGCTTGCTCGAAGTGCTACTGGTCAGCCAATTACAACCTATACTTCGCATTTTACAAAACCTGCTGAAGGCAAAGAAATGCACATAGTGATTGTAGATAATGGCCGAACCCAACAACTCGGCAGAGCTGATTTCCGAAACTCATTGAAGTGTATTCGTTGCGGAGCTTGCATGAATACTTGTCCAGTGTATCGCCGAAGTGGCGGACATAGTTATGATTTTACAGTTCCTGGTCCAATCGGGGCTATTCTTTCGCCAAATATTGATTTGCATAAATACAGCAGTTTGCCTTTTGCTTCTACGTTGTGCGGTTCGTGTTCGGATGTTTGCCCCGTGAAGATTGATATTCACGTGCAGCTTTATAAATGGAGACAAATTGTTGGGCAACAAAACGAGCTTCCTGCCACCAAAAAATGGGGAATGAAAGGTTTGGCAAAAGTGCTTTCAATGCCAAAAGTGTATAATATCGGTGGGAAATTGGCTCGTGGAGCGTTGCGAGTGCTTCCACATGGACTTACGCACAACCAAAGCATGAATCCGTGGGCAAAAGCAAGAGAATTGCCCGACGCTCCAAAGCAGAGTTTTAAGGAATGGTATGAGGAAAATAGATAGCCCCACCCCAGCCCTCCCCGATAGGGAGGGAGCAAAATGAAATTATTAAAAATGACCAGCAGAGAAAGAATATTAAACAGCATAGCCAGTAATAAACCCGCATTGACGACTCTTCCTACTGTGCCGATTTTTGAAGGTGATGGAAGTATTGAGCGATTCAAAACCGTGTTGGAAGGCATTGGGGGAAAAGCTGTGGAAGTTTCCTCGAAAGCCGATTGTCAAGCAGCTATCGACAAGTATTACAGCGATTTAAAAAATGTAGCTTCCGAAATCGTGAAAGCCAATGTTGCCGTAAATTTAGATACAACCAAAGAAGTGTTGGAGCAAGTTGATTTAGCCGTGATTCAAGGAGAAATTGGAGTTGCCGAAAACGGCACCATTTGGGTACCTGAAAGTAATATGCTTAATCGGGCATTGCCTTTTATTACTCAGCATTTGGTGTTGGTACTCGACAAAAATACTATCGTAGCCAATATGCAACAAGCCTACGCTAAGCTCGAAAATGCGGGTAGTTATGGTGTTTTTATAGCTGGCCCTTCAAAAACAGCTGATATTGAGCAGTCGTTGGTTATTGGGGCTCATGGAGCGAGAAGTATGATGGTGCTGATTTATTGAAATCAGAAAACTACCATTTACTAAGTTTATAATTGGTATCATTATTGGGATTCTTTTTTGTAACTATATTTAAAGTTACTTTTAAAGAATCATTCAAATGAGCGAGAGGTTTACCAGTATGTTTTTTACATTGGTTCTTTTGGTGAATATCTACTTTTTTGCAAAGATAGAGCCTAATGAACTAAAGAATCAAATGGATAGACTGCTGGCTCTATTCCTTTTTCAGTTCGACTATTTCTTTCTATTTATTTACATTATCTCCAAGCTTTTAAAAAACTTTCAAAAGCCTTTAATATTGCTTGCCATTTGCTACGGAGGGCTTTTTACCATCGGACTTTCTTCTTTTATTATTGTTGATGAAAAAGAATTTGATATTGTTTATTCTTATGTTCAACCTATTTTGAGGTTGCTGTTGGTTTGGGTTTTCTTTGAAATGGGGTTAAAAAAAATCACTTTATCCGATACAAATACTATACTTTTAGCTACTTTTGGACTTACTGGAGGGTTTTATTTTCTCTATCTTCTGAATCTTCATCCAAGAACACTCATGTTTTCTTTTAATGCCTATTGGGTAGGAATAATGGCTTTTCTTCTTGCTGGAATTCAGCTTAGAGTCAATCAAAACAATGTCAGAGTGTTATTTCTTGTAGGCTTGTTTTTTACGGTTACCGCTGATTTATAC
>JALQYE010000081.1 GCA_023254245.1 Emticicia sp. | reverse complement strand
TAGTTACGCGTGGATTTTCGTGGATTCTGAAAACGCTATTATCAAATTCAAAACTAACGTCACAAATATCGGTTGCTCCAGTTACTGGGGCAGCACTGGCGTAATCGGGCGTACAACTGAGCGGAATATGGCCTTCACTGGCAAAAAGTCCCGAAGTTGAGTCGAGTCCAATCCAACCCGCACCTGGTACATAGGTTTCTACCCAAGCGTGTAGGTCGGTAAAATCTTTTTCGGGGCCTGATGGGCCATCAAGCGATTTTACGTCGGGAGCGAGTTGTACTAAATAGCCCGAAACAAAACGAGTGGCCAAACCAAAACTACGCAATACTTGTACTAAAAGCCATGCAAAGTCTCGGCACGAACCGCTTCCGAGTGTGAGGGTTTCTTCGCAGCTTTGAACTCCTGTTTCTAAACGAATATTATATTTGAGTGCGTTATATACTTGCTGATTGGCATAGACCAAAAAATCGACGGTATTGATGCCCGCTTGGATTGACATTTGGTTAATAAAATGCTGTGTTTTTTCGCCAATATCTTTTTTCTCCAAATAGGGGACAAGCTCTTTTTGAAGCGTAGCTTCGTAGTTGAAAGGGAATTTTTCAGCATATTCTTCAACAAAAAAATCAAACGGGTTGATAACCTGTAAACGAGCAATTACCTCTACTTCAATGCGTAATTCGGTAGTTTTTTCGGGAAAAACCACCCTTGCTTGGTAATTGCCAAATGGGTCTTGCTGCCAGTTGATAAAGTGATTTTCGGGAAGAATCTTAAACGAATACCCCTCAATAGCAGTACGTGAGTGAGCAGCAGGTCGCAGACGAAAAATATGTGGTGAAAGACTAACGCTCCTATCAAACTTATAGGCTGTCTTATGAGAAATGGCAACTTTTATAGACATAGTGTTTTTGAAGGCTTAGAATCAACTATGTCAATATAAAAAGAAAAAAAAGATTTTTGTTTACGCTTTGACAGAAAACCTCAAAAACCCTTGAATAATACTATTTTTGGGTAGATTAATGCAAGAATAACGGATAATAACTTTGTTTTCTAAAATTATTTTATATGAGATTTTATAAAGATTGAATATTTAATAAATGGCTTATGCTTGATTTTATGAGTAAATGTAAAAAATAGTGTCCAAAATACAGATGATTTTAGACGTTATTCAAAATAATGACATATGTAAGTCTTAATTATTGCATGCTTTGATTTCAGCCTTGAAAACAGCCCCAGCATTAACTTCAAATCCAGAATTGAGCGTGATAGCATTCCCAGCTTGATAATTTATTTGAGCAGGGGAAGCTATTTTATTATTGGCAGAGATATTACTTACTGCTTTTTTTGTGAGGTTTTCTACTGTATAATTATTGTTTGGGCTGGTAAAATTATGATTTAATGGATTGATTGTCAGCATTGAAATCGTAGGATTACTTGCATAGACCTGAGAAGAAGAAACTACCCGAATTAGATAATTATTACCATCAGGAGTATTTAATGGGATTGGGCAAGTGACAGTACCAGCACTATTGGCAGAACCGATAACAGTGGGCATTAGAAAACTTCCGTTCTTGTCTGATAGTTGTACCTGAAACTGATTCAATACGCCAAATGTACCAGATGTTGTAAAACTTACATCAACATTACTCCCAGCACAAATATTGGGGCTTGAAAGTGTTGGCATAGAAATGGTAGCAAGATTTCCCACAACAGTAAACGTAGTTATTACTGGCCCATATAAAATAGCTCCACCTTTATTATCTTGAGCATATCCCGTTACGGTTAACGTATAATTACCTGGGATGAAATTTCGACCATTAACATTATTGCCAGTATTATCAAATAGAGCATTGGGAGTAACGTTCTGAATGATATTCCAGTTTTGCTCTGGTCCTTGAAGGTTCATTTCAAAACTTTCGATATTCACATCACTACAAACATCTGTTACTAAAATAGATACTTGCTCAGGTATTTGATTGATAATCATACCGTTGGTGAGCGGGAAAAGTGTTTGATAAGGATTTCCTGCTTTTACGTATTGATAATCGACGATACTAACACAGAGCGTTGTATTTTGTTGGAAGCCCTGTGTAAGCGATAAGCCCGTACCGCTCAGACCAGTAGTAAAAGTTTCGCCCAAAGTCCAGGAAACTTGCAAATTGCTTACCGTAGTATTGCCACCAGCAGAGGCAGTTACTTGCGGACTGACAGATATTTGAGCGTGGAGTATCGAAGATAAAAATATACTTAAACTGCCTATGAAAATTGTTGTTTTTTTGATTTTCATTATTGCTTAATATCTTAAAAACATATAAAATTATAATTTATGCGAATAAGGGGTTAAAAATTCATCCAAATACAAAGAGCAGCAGCTATTTTTCCGTATACATGAGTAATCAGCCCATTGCTCGAACGCACTTTGGATGCGATTTGAATATTTGTTACTTGCTGTAACCAATTAAAAAAAGATTCGATAGGTTGCCTTATTGATGATACAGCCGTTGAAAACAAATCATTAAATGCTTGGTCAAACTGTTTAAGAACCATTGACAGACCTTTTTTATCTTTAATTGGTGTGATTATTTGAGAGTTATGCTCGTTTATTAATTTTTGATTTAGTTTTTCATCAATATATGCTTTATCGGCAATGATATTTCGGTTTTGAATATTTAGCAATATTGGTTTTATAGCTGTCAAATCATGTGTAGATGCTTGCGTAATTCCTATATATTCGGGCAATGGTAATGTACTTTCTCTATGTTTTGCCACTAAATGTAGTTTAACACCAAAATAGTGGAGATTCTTGGTTGAACAGTACCCTTTGTCAGTCATTTCCAAAGCGACTTTTGCTTTTCGTTTATGAGAACAAGTGATAATCGGCATTGAATCTGTCAAAACTATTGGAATTTCTGTTTCAATTTTATCTAAATCGTCAAGTAAACAACCAACTAAACTTGGAAAAATACACGAAATTCGGTTGATTCGACTTACAAATGTTTCATAACTGGGTAAGTTGGGAAACCAACTTATCCAATGGCTTAAAATGTATTTGTGCATTGATTTAATCTTGTGCTTTTCTTGAAAGGCTACACAAAATAGGTAAATCGTTATTATCTCTTCATCTGTGATGAAGCCACAATTACAATTTGGACTAAATCGTTGGACTTGCCAACATAATGTACTATTATAGCGTTCGCAGACGTAATAGTAAAGAGAGATAAGTGTTAGTTGCATAACATCTTAACGAAATTTGCTCTACGTCTGCTTTTTTAACCCCTTATTCGCATAATTCGTGGATTTTGCCCCCAGCTATTATCGTCAATGCGGCATACACGCATTACGGCACCTGTCTGATAACCTGTATTTGAATCAGTAAGGTATTTGCGGAGCGAAACCGCAAAACAATCTGTAAAATCGGTTGATGGTTCGTTGGCTACAAGGCAATTAAGTGCAGTAAATGGCTCGCCTATGAAGATATTTACATCTTTACATTTTGTATTACTTGCCCCAATTGGTACAAAACCTGATTTGGTGCCCTTTACATCAACTCCTTTGACTTGCAGAGTTGCCGAATTGACAGCACTAAAAGTAGCATTACCATCTTGGTCGATACGGGCCAATTCTAAAACCCCAAGAAAAACGGTTTTAAAGTTTAAATCAGCGTTTTCGGTTTGGTTTTGACAAGCAATATTGGTTGAGCCAAACGGATAAATATTTTCGCAAGAAATTGCCGCTTGAAATTGGGTGGAAGTATTGCGTAACTGGAGTGCATATTGCTTACCAGCTTGCAGACGAAGCGGCAAGGGCGAAAGGCTAAATCGTACATAATCTTTCGGTGGACAAGGTCGGTTTGGTAAACAAGGGTAGCCTGTATTGAGTAAACTCTCGTCGCTGGTAGCAATGATGGTATTAGTAGTTTTATCAATAATCTCCAGAATGCAATTTGTAATTACTCGTGTTCCTGACACAGGATTCTGGTCAATTCCGTAAACATCTACATAAACAATCTGTCCATCAATTGTTGGAGTATAATTTTGTATAATATTTGTATTAGTGGTGGAGTAATTTGATGTTAAGGCAGATGTTTCGATGAATTGGGCATTCGATGTGCCTTCATTGAAAAACGTAATGCCTGAGTTTTTGAGTTGTAAAAAATTATCTTTCCTGTTGAAATACAAAGATTCCTTTTCATATATATTTACAGACCCAGTCGGATTGATGAGTGTTTGTGAAAGACCCTCTAAGCTAACTAAAATTAGTAAAGTGATTAGTTGTTTTTTCATTGAGCAATTTTTTCGATACAAAATTGCTCGTTCAGTCGATGTCTATCAATGCCATGATTGGGGATAAAAAATTGGCTTTCCGACCATTTACTCAATATTTCAATCTGTCAATAACCCTTTTGGGTCATTTGCTAAAAATTTATGATTGAATGATTCCGCCCCGAATGGCTTTGGCTACGGCTTCGGGGCCGCACTGTACGTGTAGTTTTTGGTAGGTATTTTTGATGTGGCGTCTGACGGTTTCGACCGAGATATTCAATTCAATCGAAATCATGCGGTAAGAAAAGCCTTTGGCGAGTAGATTTAGTACCTCAATTTCTCGTTCGGTCAGATTAAAATCTTCTTGAATCAAGGGCTTACGAAAAGATTGCAGCACTTTGTTGGCAATAAAAGGCGACATGGGAGCTCCACCTTCATTTGCTTCTTTAATGGCTTGAATGAGGCGTGTAGATGAATCTTTTTTCAGAATATAGCCATCGGCACCCTTGCTGAGGCAGTCAAATAAATGCTCGTTTCCATCAAAAACGGTGTGCATAATAATTTTGATGTGCGGAAAATGACTTTTGATTTCGATAACCCCATCAATACCACTGCGTTGGGGCATATCAATATCCATCACGATTACGTCGGGGCGTTCGGTGCGAGTATTTTGTAGAGCCTCTAAGCAATTTTCGTGGCAAGCCATCAATTCAAAACCTTCGGTGTTTTCAATCATTAGCGACAAAAGTTGGCTTAGTCGTGTGTTATCTTCGTAGATGGATATTCTAATCATGGATTCTTTTTGATACAAATTTCGTAAATAATTAGCCGACAGAAAATAACCCATTTGGGGTAGTAAAACAATTTTCTAAATTGTTTCATTGACTTCAAAATAACATAGCAAGCAAGTTCTCACAACGGAATTTTTAACTCATACCTTGTTCCTTTTTCGGCTTCGCTTGTTAATTCGTAAGTACCTTTTAATTCTTGTAAGCGATTTTTGATATTTCTTAAACCATTCTGATTCGTTAATATATTTACATCAAAACCTTTCCCATTATCCGCAAAACTGATACTTAGATAATTAGCTTTTATATCACAACATAAGGCAATTTTTGTGCATTGACTGTGCTTCAATGCGTTGTTTATCAGTTCTTTGCATATTAGATAAATATTCCGTTTTTTATCCATTGACATCGTTCGTTTATCTAAATTATGAGCTTCAAACTCATAGCTAATACCTTTGGCTTCGATGAGTTCGGCGGCCTCCGAATTGATGCGAGTGAACAAACTTTCGAGGCTATCGAACTGCGGATTAATATTCCAAATGATGTAGTCAATAGCTGTTCCTGCTTGTTTGGCTTCTTCGCTAATCATTTCGGCAAAGCCAAAACTTGGGTGATTCTCGCTTAGTTTTTGCTTGACCAAATTGCCTAAAATATTGATACTACTCAACGAAGCTCCGATTTCGTCGTGGAGGTCAGACGATATTCGGTTTCGCATGGCTTGCACTTTCTTAAATTCATTGATGCGGTACCAATAAATGCCATAGCCAATGGCCAATAGGAGTGAAGCAAGCAAAATCTTAAACCAAAGACTTTCGTACCAAGCAGGCAAAATCTCGAAGTTGAGGATGAGAGAATCAGTATCCCAATTACCCGCAATTTCGGCGTATTGTACTTCTAATTGGTATGAGCCTTGCTCGAGATTAGAAAAAGTGATGGTTGGATTTACGCCATTTTCAATCCATTTTTCGTTGATTTCGGTGAGGCGATAGCGAAATTTGTTTCGGGCTTGATTCTCAAAATTGAGTGGACTAAACGAAAAACTCAGGTTATTTTGTTTTCTTGAAAAGGTAAGGCTTTTCGATAAATCAACCTTTTGCTCGCTTCCTAAAATATTTATTTGGCTGAGCATCAGTCGATGCGATTGATTTTTTAGACTCACATTACCCAACTTAAGTATCGAAAATCCATTTTTATGACCCAATAATAATTCGTTGTTGGCCATCAGAAAACCATTGCGAATATCATTGTTCAACAGCCCATCAAACTGCGTGAAACGATTCACCTGCTTTTCTTGCGTGATTCTAACCAGTCCTTCGGCCGTACCAATCCACGTATTTCCTTTTGAGTCTTCATCAATCGAAAAGCATTGACCATCAGCAAATAAAGGCTTTGAGTCTTCGGCATGAACTTCGGCCGTAATAATTCCTTTGGCATCGAGTCGATTATACCCACCATAACCCGAAAACAATAAGTAACCTTTGGGTGTGACCGAAACATCTAAATAGTAGTCACCAATGAAACGTTTGTGGTCGTTGATTGAGCTTAATTCTTGAAATTGCTTAGTTCGGAAATCGAAACAAGCAATTCCAAAACCGCTCGGAATCCAGCCAGCAATCCACATTTTTTGGTCGGGAGTGTAGGTGAGTTTATGAAAAAGATTTTCTTTGAAAAAAGTAGGGTAGGGAAGTTTGCTCCATGGTTGCACAAATTGTTTTTTGCCTAAATCATAGACCATTATTGGCTCGTTAGGCGATAAAATCCAGAGTCGATTTTGTCCATCAAGTTCGAAGTGATTGATAGGCTTTGATAGAATTTTTTTTAGATTTGCTTCCTGTTTTTTTACGTAAAGGTTTTTGTTAGTACCTATAAAAATTTGATTATCAATTACTTTAATATTTCTAACCTCCTCCGATGGTAATTGTGTAATTTTCTGAAAATCGTTGGTAGCCTTATTCCACCGAAGCACTTCGCCCGAACTCATCCCAAGTAAATAATTCGACTCATTTTCTATTGTAAAACATCGAACGGTTGCAGGATTTGGTAATAGGTTTTTCGGAATAAATAGTTGTCGAATGAGTTGATTTTCAGTTTCTTGTTTCAATAGCCCATCGTTAGTGCCAAGCCAAAGTTCGTTTTTTTTTGAGTCGATAAAAACAGTGTTGAGCGAAATATCATCTGCCATAAATTGCCCAATTTCTTCGAATTGGTTTTGTTTGGTAGCAAGCTGAAATAGATGGTTGTGCGAGCCAAAAATCAAGGAATGATTATTCAAAAATTGAATTTGCTCAATGGCCTCGCCAATGTTGGCTTTGGTGGCAGTAATCGTAGTTTTGGGGTTGAAATTTATTAAATCTCCTTGCTGACTTCCTATCCAAAAAGTGCCAGTTATTTTATCAAAAGTCACTGACCTAAGGTCTTTTTGTTTCCAAACTTGCATCCATATTTGGCGGTTTCTATCAAATTTGCATAAGCCAATCGGGCTTACTGACCACAGATTTCCCGCTGTATCTTCCACGAATTTTGCAAGATTGGGGTTTTGCTGATTTTCGTTCAAAATCTTATAATAAGTGAGTAAGTTTTTAGCTGGATTATACGATTTTATATGATGAAAATCGGTTGACCAAACAACTCCCTGATTATCAACAAATATACTATTGTAATGGTCATTGTCTGGAATATTATCATTGAGTTTATTGGCAATTTTGAGTGATAAAACCAATGATTTTGTATCTAAAGAGTATAAGCCTTTTTCGTTGCTGAACCATAATATTCCGTTGGTAGAAATGCCTATTCCGTTTGGGCTTGATAATGCTCCAAAAGGTTGAAACTGATAACCGTCGTACCGAGAAATTCCCAAATTGGTCGCCAGCCACAAATACCCTTGTGGGTCTTTCGTGATACCCAGCACATTATTAGATGAAAGCCCGTTTTTGGTAGTTATTTTCTCGAAACTGAGTTGTTGTGCTTGAGTTTCGCTCAAAAGCATTAAAAGTATAGCTGCAAGAAAAAGAATATATCGGAAGTACGAGTATTTCATGGAATACATTTAGGGTAAACATTCATCAGTTGTCTAAATATACGATAATTTGAAAGAAAACAGCGAAGTCAGATTAATCTTAGCAATAAGTAATCGAGGGGCTTATGTTTGGAAATTTAATGAATATTCATGAATTTGCTCCAAATCTAATCATTAATTTATGACATTATCGGAACAGTTTTTTACAAAAAATAAATACGAATTATTACTTTTTGCCTTAGTTCAGCATCTTTTTGTGGGAATCGTGCTGCGTGATATGGAGTTTTACGTTAAAGTTATTTGGCCAATCAACATGATTATTGTGGGTATTGCGAGTATCGGCGTGTTTATTGAAAAAGGGCGTTTCAAGAAAATTATTAAAAATACACTGTTTCTGTTGGTGTTTCTGATGCCCTTGAGCTTGTCGTTTACCAAAAATTCCCCCCAGTTCATGTCCACCATCAGTGCGGTTTATGTGCTGTTTTTTTTGTTTATTTTCTTAGAAATTATTCGTTTTCTTTTGAAGCCAAGCTATATAAACACCGATATAATTTCGGCATCGGCTTGTGGGTATTTTTTACTGATAGAGGTACATGTTTTCTTGATGCAGATTTTCTTTTATAACAATTCTCATTGTATCAAAGGGCTTGATATGTCGAGCACATCAGCCGTTTATATGGACTTAGTTTATTTTTGTAGTATCACCATTACCAGTATTGGCTTTGGCGATATTCTACCCAATAGCCATGTTACGAAGCTCGTTACGGCACTTTTTGGTATCGTCGGGCAGTTTTACACGGTGGTTTTAGTGGGTATTTTGATTAGCAAGTTTTCGAGTAAGAATGAATAAGGTTTACTTCTGATTTCTAACCCTGCTGAGGGTTTCGAGCTGAATACCCAAAAAAGAAGCCAAATATTTGAGCGGAATACGTTGTACAAATTCAGGTTTGTGTCGTAGCATATATTCGTAGCGTTCGCGTGCCGAAAGCGTTTGAAGCATGATTTTCATTTCTTCGATTTGCACTAAATATTGCTCAACAATCAGCCTTCCGAGACGCTCAATATCATGAAATTGGTCGAAAAGTTTGTGCAGGTCGCTGTGTTTGACAACCACTGCTTGCACATCTTCAAGTGCTTGAATATTTGTTAGGCTTGGTTTCTGCGAAAAAAAACTATACGTCGAAATAGCTACCGAATTTTCGAGCCCAAACCAAGTATTGGTTTCGTTGGCATCGTTATCTTCAAAAAATTCTCGTACACTTCCCGAATAAACAAAGTTAAGTTCATCTGAAACTTGGCCTTGTTTTACTAAAAACTCTTTTTTTGTAAAATTTTTCAATGAAAAGCAAGGCAAAAGAGCCTCTACACTCGCTGGTTTTAGCGGGTGAATATATTGAAAAAAAAACAGACAATGTTGAAATGCTTCGTGCATGATTTTGATAAATCTTTGCACAATATTCACAGAAAAACTTCGTGAAACAATATTTTTTTTCAACTTTGTATTTCAACTATTCACCATAAACCGATTGGCGTGAAGCACACGCCGCTATGAGCAATGAAAAAACTTTTTTTAGCCCTATTTCTCATGACTACCTTGTCTGATTTATCCGCCCAATCCAGCGAAACCATTTTACTCTATCCCGAAGGAACACCAGGTTTAAAAGCGGGTATCAACATTCCCGAAGACTCAAAAACTACTGATGGCATCACTCGTGTAAAAGATGTAACTCAGCCAGCTTTGTATGTGTATCCTGCCAAGAAAAAAACAACCGATGCTACCGTGATTATTTGCCCAGGTGGTGGCTATGGAATTTTGGCTATTGACCACGAAGGCCACGACATTGCCAAATGGTTTAACGAGCGAGGGGTAACGGTTTTTGTGTTAAAATATCGTCTTCCGCAAGAAAATCTATTTGATAATGACGAAATTCGCCCACTTCAAGATGCTCAACAAGCCATCAGAATTGTGCGTAAAAATGCAGGAAAATATGGTGTTTCACCTGATAAGGTTGGAATCATGGGCTTTTCGGCAGGTGGACATTTAGCTTCAACAGCTTCAACGCATTTTACTACCCAAGTAGGCGAAATAACCGATGCGAGCGTGAGTGTTCGCCCTGATTTTTCGTTATTGATTTATCCAGTAATCACTTTCAGTGATAAATTTACGCACTTTGGCTCGAGAGATAATTTGATTGGAAAAAATCCGCCAGTTGAAAAAATGGAGCTGTATTCCAACGAAAAACAAGTGACAAAAGATACTCCACCGACGTTTTTAGTGAGTACAACCGATGATGGCGTTCAGCCCGAAAATAGTATTGGCTACTTCTTGGCGTGTAAGAAAAACAAAGTGCCAGTAGAAATGCACATTTACGAAAAAGGTGGCCACGGCTACGGACTCAAGAAAAAAGGTAGAGGACCCGTAGAAACATGGGCAGTTCGTATGGAAGATTGGCTCAGAGATAGAAAGCTAATGAAATAATAGACGTCAGTGCTAAGAGTTGAGATACGAGATTTGAGTGAAACAAAACAATTTCGTATCTCAATTCAATCTCCTCATAATCAAACTTTTAACCAACTCATAGAATAAGTTGGGTTTCATGGTTCGCCAATTGTCTATTTGTAGTGTGCCTCCAAAGTTTATGTAAGAATCAAGGTGATAACGCTTAAATTCTTCCAGAATAAAATCTCTGAAACTCACAGCCGCAATCCAACCATCTTCAATGTCTTCAAACCATTCTTCGTAGTAATCTTGTTCGCCACCGTGAAACTGTAAGATGTTCTCACCAATCAGAATGTATTGATTAATACCTTTTTCGACCAAATAATCAATTACGGTTCGTTTCAAAAACATGATGTCGTTGTGAAGGGTATCGTTCCATTCGCCAAAAAGCTCAATGACAGCATAGCGAGCGGCATAGTCAACCATCAAGATTTTGCAGTAGAGCGTTTCGGAGCCAACGTCGTCCCAATTTGGGTCTATATAATACCCATAAATGGTGTTTTGGTAAGTAGTGCCGTAGGTTCGGCCATAAAAAGGAGATTTTTTATCGGCTTCGCTTATATAATATTTTCGCCAGTTGTAGGTGGGTTCAAGCTCGTGCATTGTAGATAAAATAGAGTTATTGAAGCTTATTTCTTCAATAACTCTATTTCTTGTTGTAGTTTTAGGTTTTCTTTATTGAGCGAGTCAGACTTGAAGTAAAAATACAAGGCTGCTGCTAAGAATATTTTAGATAAAATAAAAATCGCAATAAAGGCTGGTCGCCAATATTTGTGTACACGCAGGTGCGTATCGCTTACTTCTACCTCCAAATATTTTATTTCCTCTTTATGTACATTGTTTTGTGAGTGATTTTGCTCATTGAAGTCCCATTTTTTCAAACTATCATGGTCAAATTCTTTGATACGTTGGCGTACGCTCGGAGGAGGAATACTGGCTGAAAAATGTTCATTGATTACTTTTCCTAAGTCTTCGAGTGCCAAAGAAATTTCAGGAAAAATTCGAACATACTTTTCGACTTCTTCTTGTTGATTATCAGATGCAAAACCTAATATATAGGTTTCCAAAATACCGCTTTCAATGTATTCTTTAGGATTCACTTTTATAGCAGTTTAAGATTTACGAAAAGATTTAACATGGTTGCTAATAGCTTTCATTGTGGCTTCTTTTGATAAACCCAGTTTTACAGCAATTATCTCGAGGGATAGCCCTTGTTTAAAGGCTAAATTGAAAATCATATTTGGAAGCGAATCGCTACCACTACTATTTGTGTCTTCATTACTTAAAAGTGAAGCATTTAGGCGATTTTTGAATTCGAGAGCTTTTGTTCGGGCATTACGGATAATACAAATAGCATCACTAATTCCTTCTGGACAATTAAGCAATGGTAATGAATTAAATAGCTCTATGAGTACTTCTTGTGCAAGCTGCTCTTGTGGAATAATCTGTAATATTACGCCGTACGCCATTGCACCGTATTGGTCATACAATAAAAGAGCTGGCTCATTATTGTTTTTTCGTAACGATTTGCTTGTGGGCCTTAATGTACTCATTTGTATAGTTATGACTAACAAAAGTAGTCTTTGTACTCATTAGAATTTAGGATATATAAAACCTAAAACTTCATAAGATAATATTTGTTTTAGGTTTTAACGAAATTAATGTGCAAACGTTATAAAACCAAATTCTCTGACTAATATTTTCTGCATTTGTTTAATAAAGTACCTTTCTCATTCGCCAAATAGCTGCTTCGAGTCGTCGCATTTGAGTGCCAAAATTTAGACGTATAAACCCTTTTCCATCAAAGAAAAAGCCACCATCCGAAATGCCAACACCAGCATTTTCGAGAACTTCTGTTATATTTTCAATTTCACTCTCACGGGTGTCAATCCAAGCCAAATAGGTGGCTTCGAGGGGTTGCATACTAAAACCCTTGATAGCATTTATTTCTTGCAAAATGTAATCGTGATTTTTGCGTAAATAAGCCAATAACTGCTCATGCCATTCATCACAATCTCGGTAAGCTGCCAAAGCTGCCTGATAAGCATACGCCGATGGCATTGGCTCTACGATGTATTTTAAATTGGCAAATTTTGTGCGAATTTCGTCATTCGGAATTACCGCAAACGAGCAGCCCAAACCTGCAATATTGAAAGTTTTACTCGGAGAAAGCAATGTAATTGTTTGATTTTCAGCTTCTTGGCTCAGTGTGGCTATTGAAACATGCTTCTTGCTTTCATCTAAAATCAAATCACAGTGGATTTCGTCAGAACAAATCACAATCTTATGTTCGGTACAAATATCTGCTAATGTTTGTAATTCTTCTTTTGTAAAAACCGTTCCCGCAGGATTATACGGGTTACACAACATAAACATACGTGTGCGTGGTGTGATTGCCGCACGAATGGCATCAAAATCAAGCGTCCAACGATTGTTTTCGAGTCTCATTTGTACTTTTACGAGCTTTTTTTTGGCTGCTTCGGGGGCTTTCATAAATGGCCCATACACAGGCACAGTCGTAATTATTTCGTCACCTTCATTGCCCACTACCATACACGAGAGCGTTAGGCCAGGAACAAGCCCTGGTAGATATACAATCCAATCTTTTTCAATCTTCCAGTTGTGGCGTTCGTCGAGGCGTTTTACAATCACATCGGCTAACTCATCGGGTGCGTGCCAATAGCCAATTATACCTTGTTTAGTTACATCTTCGAGGGCTTTTAAGATTGGCGGAGCGGCCTTAAAATCCATATCGGCCACCCAAAGCGGAATAATGTCACGGTCTTTGTATCTATCCCATTTAAAACTATCAGTATTGGTGCGGTCAATGAGTTCGTCGAAATCGTAAATCATGAAATGTTTTATAAATTTTTGATAATTGCTTTTACTAAAATGGCCGAATTGTCAGCCGCCACTTTTTTAAATGTTTGGAAGTCGGCTGGAGCAACTTCATTGGCTTTGTCGCTGATGCTTCTGATAATCAGAAAAGGTAAGTTTTGCTGAAAACAGATTTGGGCAACAGCTGCCCCTTCCATTTCGGTGGCATCGGCTTGGTAATTTCTACGAAAACCCGCCACAGCCACACTTGAAGCTACAAACGTATCACCCGTGACGATAGTTCCTACCGAAATTCTCGGTTGGGGCGAATTAGCCGTTATTTTCTTGAGCTCGATGCCTTTTGCGGCCTGATTTGCCGCCGCAACTAAGGTAGAATCTGATAAGAAAAATTGCGGATTAAGCTGCTTCGTATGCGGATTACGAGTAGGGTAGAACTTTAGGCTATCGTTGGTCAGTCGGCCATAATCGTGGTACGAAAGACGTCGGCCAATCAGAATATCTCCTTGGTTTAAATCAGGATTTACCGCCCCCGCAACGCCCGTAAAAATAACAGATTTTGGAGAAAAATGCTTGATAATCAGAGTGGTAACGATACTGGCGTTTGCTTTTCCTATACCCGTTTCGGCTAAAACTACTTTTTTGCCATTCAACTTGCCAGTTTTGAATGTGAACCCTAAAATTTGCTTGGTTTTTGCACCTTTCAACTGCGATTGAAGCAATTCTACCTCTTCGGTCATTGCTCCCAAAATCGCAATTCTTTGGGCAAACGATGTGATTGAAAAAAAGAATGTAATGAAAAATAAAAGTTTAATTTTCATGTTAAAGTAGTGTTGTTGAAATTAATAAACTCTGTGTTACTCCGTGAAAACTCCGAGCAGCTCCGTGGTAAAAGAATAAATCAATGTCCCAAATACAAGGCCCAAAGAGCAAAAATATCAATAATAACAAGCATCCACGAAACTTCTTTGGCTTTTTTATTGACGACTTTGATAATCGTCCACGATAAAAATCCCCAAATAATACCTTGAGTGATTGAATACGTAAAAGGAATCAAGACCATTGCCAAAAATGCAGGAATAGCATCGTCGAGTTTATCCCAATTAATTTTCGTGACGGGTTTCATCATCAAAACTCCAACCACAATCAATGCAGGAGCAGTTGCTATGGCAGGAATAATACTCAAAAGTGGCGATAAAAACATAAACGGTAAAAACAAAATACCTGCAGTGATGGCCGTTACGCCTGTTCGCCCTCCTTGACTGATGCCTACTGCCGACTCAATAAATGCCGTTCCAGGGCTGGTGCCGAGTAAACCGCCCATCGTGGTGGCTACGGCATCGGTCAAAAGCGACTGTTTGATATTGCGAGGCTCACCGTCGTCGTCATACAAGTCGGCTGCTTCGGCAACGCCTACGAATGTAGAAAGGCTATCGAATAAATCAGTAAAAACGAAAGCAAAAATAACGGGTAAAAGGCTTATTTTGAGTGAATTAATGATGTCGAGCTGGAAAAGTAAACTAAAGTCAGGGGCTGAGAAAACTCCTTGCCAAGTGACTAATGTCTTTTGCCCGAAATTGATAGCTGAGGCATCTCCCCACCACCTGCCAATTGGAATAGCAATGAGCGTTGTTAGTACAATTCCGATGATGATTCCGCCTTGAATATGCCTCGTGAGCATAATCATCGTGATGGCCAAACCAATCAGAAAAGTAATGACGATGGGGTCGTGCAGGCTCGCAATGCCAATCATCGTGGCTGGGTTTGGTACAATAAACTTAGCATTGGCAAAACCAATAAGTGTAATAAAAAGCCCGATTCCTGCCGAGATTGCGTAGCGTAATTGCTTCGGAATGGCTTTCACGATTTGGGTACGAACATTGAAAATAGATAACAAAAGAAAGATAATTCCCGCCCAAAAAACTGCTCCCAATGCCACTTGCCACGAAATCCCCATGCCTTTCACGGCTGTAAAAGTAAAGAAGGCATTCATACCCATGCCAGGGGCAACTACGATTGGATTTTTGGCGTAAAGCCCCATCATCAAGCTACAAAAGAATGATAGCAGAACGGTGGCCGTAAGCACGCCATTAAACGACATTCCAGATTGGCTCAAAATGGCAGGATTGACAACAATAATATACATTGTGGCCAGAAATGTAGAAATTCCCGCCAGTATTTCGGTTTTTAGGGTAGGTTTTAGTGGCATACACGCACAATTTTAAGAGTTTGTGTTGCAAGATATAACGATATTGATGAATTAGAAATGAAGACGATAAATTTTAAATAGAAGAGAAAAAAGTAATGTATAAAACTATCGAAATTCTACTTCAATAACTTTCTTATCGCCACCAAATGCGAAAACAACACCAAAGGAACCACCACACTCGGCAATAAATTGTACGGAAAATAGAGTATAGCAATGTTAGGTTGCTCAAAAGCAAATTGCTGAAACGGCACTGGCGAAGCCAAAATAGCATTAATAACAATATTGATGAGCAATAAAAGACAAATAATATTCCAAGCCAAAAGTATTTTGTGGTTCATAGTTTTCTTCACAAAAACAAAGTAATAGGTAATTGGAGCGGTGATTCCTGCCAGAATATCAAAATTTCGCCCTGTGAAGGTCATTAGTTCTGGAATAGCCTTAGACAAGAATAACCAATAAAGCACAATCTCGACGGGTACTCTAATGATATGCAGTAAGGTAAGTTTTTCGAGGCTCAGACTATCAATAAATTCTTTGCCTTTTTTGGTGTTGAAAAGTAAGGCTATCAGAATAAAAACGGGTAAAAGTGATAGTAAAATGCGTGGTGGAATGGCTGAAGTGTCTAAATACAAGCCACTTAGAGCAATTAGACTCTGTACAATACTCCACGAAAATAAGATTATAAGCGTTGGTTTTGCATGATTCGTCGCTCTGAAAAATAGCCAAATAGTAAGCAAAGTTGTAGCCAAAAATGCAAGACTAACATAAGTAGGGACAGTATCAAGTGAGTACATAAAAAGAGGTGTTTTAATTCGATGCACAAAGATTAGCCCTAAAAAATAAAATCTACTTAGCAAATGGCAAGAAATTCGGTAACTACCTTCCAAACAAACGTCGGCATGGCTTCGAGCCATGCCGACGTTAATGACCGAGGTTAAATAATTCTTCCGTACCTTTGTCGAAATTTTCAATGAGCATACATGCAAGACACTGTACTTCCCATTCTTTACCAAGACGAATATTTGGTAGCCATCAACAAACCACATAATTTATTGGTGCATCGCTCGTCAATCGCTGCCGAAGAAAGTGTTTTTGCCTTACAATTACTCCGTGACCAACTCAATTGTTGGGTGAGTCCGTGCCACCGAATCGACCGAAAAACTTCGGGCGTGCTGCTTTTTGCTTTGTCGGCCGAAGTCGATAAAGCCATGAAAATGCAATTTGAAAATCATGCTACACAGAAAAAATATTTGGCTTTGGTGCGTGGCTATTTGCCCGAATCTGGCATGACTGACCGACCACTGGCGAAAGAAAACGGCACACTCCAAGATGCCGTAACGCATTTTAGGTGCTTGAAACAAGTTGAGCTGGAAATCGAAGTAAGTCGCTACCCAACTTCACGGTATTCGTTAGCCGAAATTACGCCCGAAACTGGCCGAATGCACCAAATTAGGAGACATTTTGCTCAATTACGCCATTATTTGATTGGCGATAAAACCTACGGAGAATGCAAACACAACAAGATGTTTGAACAGCGTTTCGGACTCAATACGATGCTCCTCCACGCCAGCGAGTTGAGTTTTACTCACCCAATCACGGGAGCAAATGTGCATATAACCGCCCCCATGAGCGATGAATTTACCAGAGTTTTAACCGAAATTGGAATGGTGTGAATTGTTATTAGTTACTTGTTATTGGTTATTTATTGTTAATAACCAGTTCACAAGTAACTAATTTCCTAATAATCAGTTCTCCAGTAACCAGTACACCATTTCCCCAATAACCAATTTACTTAGTAACATCAACATGGTCGGCATCGCCGAGTAGGAAACCGAAAGGTTTTAGGCCTTCAACCGAATCAAAAATTACTTTGATGATAGCCGTTAATGGTAAAGCCAAAACCAAACCTCCCATTCCCCAAAGTGAACTAAAAAGAATCAGCGAAATAATAGCTGCCATTGAGTTGATGCTTACTTTTGAGCCAACTATATATGGTGTAATAA
Organism: Emticicia sp.; assembly: GCA_023254245.1. GTDB lineage: Bacteria > Bacteroidota > Bacteroidia > Cytophagales > Spirosomataceae > Emticicia. Next base: position 377 of record JALQYE010000081.1, on the reverse strand, counting down.
AATTTCCTTCAAGAAATTGGATAATAGCAAACAAAGAAGCCACACCAACCGCATAAAGCGGACTATCCTTTGTAATTAACGCAAAAAGTATCGGTAAAAGTGAGCCAATAGCAATGCCAATGTAGGGTAAAAGCACTAAAAAAGAAGCCAGAAAACCAAAGAAAATAGCATGGTCGATGCCTAAAATATAGAGACCAACGGTATTAAGGATTCCAATAATTCCAATAACCATTATCAAGCCTACCATGTAATCAATGACTACATTTTTGATTTTTTTCAACACTACATTTACTCGATGGCTACTCACCGATTTAAATGCTTTGTAGAAAAACACTTTAATGAAGTCACGGTAAAGTAATATCAGAAAAATATAAAGT
>JALQYE010000080.1 GCA_023254245.1 Emticicia sp. | reverse complement strand
CCCCACATTCCAGCCATCTTTCATATAATCATAGCCATACACATCACGTACCAACGAATAATAGATACCATCTGTGCCATAACCAAGTGGGTGAGTTTTATCAATTTCTACTTTGAAAATTGCCCCAGGTATCTGTTCCATGATGCTTTCTCTCTCTCGTGTACCATACGTTTTGAGTTCTGCTTTATCGCTTGTTGAAGTATCTTTTTTACGCTTCAAGGCATAGCCATCTTTATCTGCAAAATAGCCAGTTGCTCCTTCGAGAGCAATAACTTTACCACCTCCTTGAATCCATTTTTTAAGAGCATCGCCGTTCCCAAAAATTCGGTCATAGCTGCCATCAGCCAAAACAATTACATCGAGTTGGTCAAGCGGAACTCGTGAAAACGTATTTCCCTCAATCACCGTAATCGGATACTTAATTTGCTGCTCAAAGAAATGCCAAACCTCGCCAAAGGCCGTTGAAACTACGCCATCGCCCGCAATCAAGGCTACTCTTGGATTTTTTAGTACATTTACCGAACCCGAACCAAAATCGTTTCCGCTCAGCACCATTCCCGAAGTTGTACCTAAAAGATTGATATTAAATTCTTTCGCCGCTGCTTGAATCGTTTTGTCGAATTTATCACCCATGCGTTCGTTATTGGTGCGAGTAATAATCAATGAACCTGCATCAAACTTTTTACCATCTATCTCAAACGGATTTTCATTAAATCTAACTTTAATTCCCGCTGCTAAAACTTTTGATAAAAACTTCACATCTTCAAACGATTTCCACGCCGCTACATACGCATAAGGTTTGCCTTCTATTATGGTAGTTTTAGTAGTTGACATCTGCGAATTACCCATTGCAAGTTTCTCTTTGGTGGCGAATGCTTTTAAGCCATAAGCATAAGCCAATGACCATGAAGTGAGGTCGTAAGTTACAGAATCTTCAAGAGCTGTTTTTGGCTCAAATAGAATTTTTACGAGTGTTCCTTTTGGTTGGTAAGTGCTAATAATCAGGTCGTTAGTTTCAACTTTAAAGGTTTCGTCTTTGAGACTTTGATAGCCAAATCCAGTAGCTGTTGACTCTTTAGCCGCAAATCCATAGTTGATTTGAAGTTTATCCAAAAGGTTGGTCAGGGCTTGAACCTTAGCCTCTTCACCTTTACTTTTCATGATATACGATTTGTAAGTACCATAGCCATTAGCCGTTTTATCCGTAAAAAACTTATTAAATTCTTCAACAGTTTTGTCTGCACGGCTCGAAATAGCTTCTAACGACCCCATACTCGTAGCAAAATGGTGCGAAATACGTTGTGCCAAGGTCAGCGTATCGCCATCTTCTTTGGCAATAGCCAAACCTGCACGGCCGCCACCGCCTTGCTCATAGGTCATACCGATTGCACCGTTATATGAAGGGTAGGTATCGCCATAACTTGGGTAGAGCAAATCGTAATTTTCTTTTGAGAAATATAACCAATAATTTTTATCAAAATATTTTTTGTTAAACTCACCCAACGTTTGCTGAAATTCACGTTGCCATTTGCTCAAATCTTCGTGATAAGGCTTTGCCGATGGTGGGAAATAATACGGAGTATTTACACCCATTTCATGAAAATCGGCGTGTAAGTGTGGCATCCATTGGTTATAAAGTTTTACACGTTGCTGAGAAATCTCTTGCGTTTGCCAAGCCCAGTCACGGTTTGGGTCGAAGATATAATGCGAAAAACGTCCACCAGGCCAAGGTTCGTTATGTTCAATAGCAAAAGGAGCGGCATTACCACCTTGATTAGCCACACGATTATACCATTGTGCATAGCGGTCACGTCCATCAGGGTTAATACACGGGTCGAGAATAACAACCGTATTTTTAAGAACATTCTGCGTAGTTGCATTATTTTTATTGAGAAGCTCATACAAAACCTGCAAAACCGCTTCTGAACTTACAGCCTCATTTCCGTGTACATTGTAGCTTAGCCAAGCAATAGCAGGAACTTTTCCTGTTGGTTTGCCTTCCATGAGGCCAATGCTTTTTAAATTATTTGTACGAATTTCTTCGATTTTTGCTAAGTTTTCGGGTGATGCAATAATTGCTACCATTAATGGGCGGCCTTCGAAGGTCATTCCATAATCAATGGTTTTCACTTGCGTTGGGTTTTGTGCTGCTACATGACGCACGTAATCAACAATACGGTGATGAAAGCTAAATTTTGTACCAAGTTTATATCCCAAAAATTCTTCGGGTGTTTTGGTTTGGGCTGATAAGTTTAAAAAACTAAAAAGTAAGAAAAAACAACAAGAAATCTTTCTCATTAGACGCTGAATGTTTTGAAGTGTTAGTTTTGTATAAGATTCTTCAAAGATAGATAAGAGAATATTGATTTACGAAAGTCGAGCGAAGTATTTCGTCAAAATCGTGAATATTTTATTTTTTCACCTGAAAATATAACATTTCTTATTTTTGATATAAGCTTAATAAGAATTTTAGTGTTTTTAAACTTTTTTTGAAGCACCCTATTGCGGATTAAATTTTTTACCGTACTTTTGCACCACAATTCGCTAACGCAGACGATAAATGGAACCAGTCGGCCCTATCGTCTAGCGGTTAGGACAAGTCCCTTTCACGGATTAAACCGGGGTTCGATTCCCCGTAGGGTCACGAAGTCGCTGCGATTAAAAAATCCAAAACGCCTGATAGTCTTTAGATTATCGGGCGTTTTTGTTTAAATCAGTTTTGTTTATTCTACTCGTCGTCTAATTTTTTTTCGATATTTTTCTTCACACTGCAACCTTGCCCTCTTTATTCTCGTATCTGAAAATGAACAGAAGATAATCTTTCATAAATGGCCATTATCGGAAGGTAATCAAATACTAAAGTTGCTATTATCCAAATATCAAATATCATAATTTTATGGAACCAACACAATTGAGTAGAGGGCAATTTTTGAAACAGCTCGGGTTAAGCAGTGCTGCATTGATGTCGTTTTATTGTTTAGGCACAACACTAACGTCTTGCTCAAAAGACTCTGATACACCTACTCCGACTACAACCACTGGTGGAATCACAGGGGGAACAACTGGCTCGGCAGACCCAGGCATCACTGGAACAGCCAAAGGAACTTCCATTGACTTTACGATTGATTTAACCAATTCAAATTTTAAGAGTTTAAAAACAGAAGGCTCTTTTACTTATGTGGAAGACATTATTATAGCCAACGCTAAAGGAACTTTTGTAGCTTTGTCAAAAATTTGTACACATCAAGGTACAACTATTGACTATAGAAGTGGTTCGAACGATTTTCTTTGCCCGAATCATGGTTCACAATTTAAAACTGACGGTTCGGTACAGAAAGACCCTGCAACAAAAGCTCTGACAGTTTATAAGACAGAACTTTTGAATAATAATAACTCCTTAAGAATCAAGGCATAATTTACCAGTTTTGCATAAACAATAAAAAAATATATATATTTTTGAAACCCCTGAAATCTAATAATTCATGTTTCTCGTATATATATGTAGTAATTATTGAAATAGATTATAGTAAACGAAGTAAATATTAAAGACATTTAAGCCTGTATCGAAATTTATTCGAGTTTACAGCATAGTTTACCCTAATCATTTCTCTAATTACTGATGTATCTTGTAAAATATTAAAGATGCTCACGCATCCATATTTTACGGTACTTATAGTAATTATTGTTTAGGGGTATGTGTTTTGATGAATAAAGGAAGCCAAATTTTTTGGCTTTCTTTTTATATTTGAAGAAAACCTTTACACCTTTTTACTATCATGAAGAAATTACTCGTACTGCTGCTTTTAGTATTGTCTGCTACAATCAATGCATCAATAGCTCAAACAAATGCCGATAGCCTTTTAAATGATTTAGAAGCTGGGCCTGAAAAAACTGCCTTATTACCAAAGCGTATGTTGTTAACTCAACGCATATTTTGGGGTGAACATGGCTTGTATCGCCGAACGGGCATAGCTCCTCAGCTAACCTTAGAAAATCGAGAAAAAGAACTGAGGATTCGACGAAACATGTTTAAAATCCACCAAACATTAGGCTTTATAACAGCAGCAGGTATGATTACACAAGGAATTTTGGGTTCACGTTTATATAAACCCGAAACTTATAGCGATAAACTAAAAAATATACACGGAGCTGTTGCAACGGGTGTAAATATTGGTTATGCTACAACTGCCTTAATGGCTTTTACTGCTCCGCCTCCCATGCTTAACCGTAAAGGTATCAGTAACATAAAAGTACATAAATACTTATCGTATGTGCATCTCTCAGCTATGATTGCTACGAATGTTTTAGGGCCTCGTATTAGCGATAACTATAAGTTGAAGCCGTATCATCGTGCTGCTGCCTACACCGCAGTAGGGGGCTATTTAGCTGCCATAGCGATGATAAAGTTTGAGTTTTAGATTTTAAGACTAAATTCTTTTCGAAACAAAAAATGAAATCATTTAATAGATTTCTTGTACTGTTGTTGCTTCCAATTTCGTTAGTAGCACAGCAACAAGATGCAATAAAAGTATTTGCTGATAAGAGTGTGTCAACAATTACTTATGCCATGAAACACCCTATGCACGAATGGGAAGGCGTGTCGAAAGATGTAAATGCTGTGATTGTATATAACAAAGCAACAAAGACCGTAGAGCAAGCAGTGGTTTCGTTGAAGGTTGATTCTTTTGATAGTGGGAATTCAAACCGCGACTCGCATGCTTTGGAAGTTTTGGAAGGTTTAAAATTCCCGAAAGTTACTTTTGTAAGTACTAAAATCAAACCTAACGGCAATGGGCTTACAATAGATGGAAACCTGACCTTCCATGGAGTAGTTAAGCCAATTACACTTACTGTTCGCCGAGAAGATGGTACAAGTAAAATAAATTTTGAAGGTAAACTTGATGTATTATTATCTGACTATAAAGTAGATAGGCCTTCGCTTTTTGGAGTAAAAACAGATGATATAATAAATCTGAAATTTAATCTGAGTTTTAATGTAAAGTAAAAAATAAACTGCCATGAAAAAGCTTCCTAATATACTGATAATACTGTTGATATTTCCAATAATAGCTTTCTCACAGCAGGACCAGGCAAAGCTATTGGCTGATAAAAGCGTATCAACCATTACATACGCCATGAAACACCCTATGCACGATTGGGAGGCAGTTTGTAAGGATGTAAATGCTATTTTGGTTTATAACAAAACCTCAAAGGCGATTGAACAAGTAGCTGTTTCGCTTAAAGTGCAATCGTTTGATAGTGGCAATGCCAATCGTGATTCGCACGGCTTAGAAGTCTTAGAGGCTCTAAAGTACCCTAAAGTTACGTTTGTAAGCACAAAAATTAAGGCCGCTGCTGAAATGATTACGGTAGAAGGAAATCTGACATTTCATGGGGTAACGAAGCCTGTAACCATTATTGCAACTCGTGAAGACTTCGTTAACAAATTAGTTTTTGAAGGTAAATTCGATGTTTCTCTGACTGACTATAAAGTAGAACGTCCATCATTGTTTGGTCTGAAAACCGATGACCTTCTAAATTTTAAATTCAGACTTATTTTCAAACTATAATCTTATTTCCAGCGAAGGGTTTCGAGAATGTGTCTCGAATCAACTTTCATGTAATCAATGATAGGCCTGAGCGAATCATTTTCGGTGGCTGTCATTAAATAAACTGCCCCTCTGAGATAGTGCTTAGTGCTATCAGTTACAAAAAACTGATACGGACTTGGCACTTCTCCTTCTAATTCAAAAATAACGGCTCTCTTACCGCTTTTCGTTGTCAAAATTTTATCGCTTATCGAATAGGCTTTTTTATCGTGATTAAAAGCCAATTTAGCGGCATCACCCATCATATTTTGTAATCTGCTGAGGTCGTTGTTTACTGGTTTATAAGTAAACTGAATGCGTGTGTTTAATTTTGGATAATAAACGATTATCCAATGTGGCTCGGCATTTTTGAATGTATCAAGCTGAATGATTGCTTCTTTTGAGTATTCAAAAGAGTAGGGGTGTTTATCGGGCAAAGTTTGGTAAACATGCTGCGGCAAGTCAATACGATTGAATCCTCGGGGTTTGGGCGAATATTCTTTGCTTGATTGATTACAACTTCCAAGCACAACGCTCAATGCAATTACTACTAGTCCTTTTACAATCTGTATTTTGGGCATAGATTACTTTTTCTTAAAAAATATAAACTCCTGTTTTTTCTTCATCGCTAAGTATGACCTGAATATGCTCATTGAGGGTTGTTGAGAGCGAATATCCAACGAAATCAGCTGACATTGGATATTTTGGATGATTACGGTCAACTATTACCGCCACTTGTAATTTCTTGATAGGAATACTCAAGAATGGGCGTAAACTAAACGCTAAAGTTTTACCTGTATTCAGTACATCATCACATAGAACGATGTTCTTGTTACGGAAAGTATCTACCTTACTTTCAATATTTATATCTGGCTGCTCGGTGGCAAGTTTATCGAAGGTTACTTTTGCGATATGTACTTCAATTGATGATATTTGCTTGAGTTCTTTTACCAACATTTCGGCAAATGTATAACCTTCACCATTGATACCTGCAATAATTATTGCAGACTCCTCAAAATTTTGTTCATAAACTTGGTAGGCTATTCTACGGATTTTTTGAAGCGTTTGGGTCTTGTTTAATAACTGATTCGACATAAATTACACTTTTTTGCATTGAGTTTTTGAACCTTAGCACTTGAACGAAAAAATTGGTTTGAATTTTGATATTAAAGTTTTTGTGCCACTGAAACGGTATGAAAATAAATAAAAAAACGTATCCATTCAATAATTTTTTGGCATAGTTTGTGCAAATAACTTTAATAAATAATACTAACGAACAAAGATACTCAAAACTTAATCATTATGAAGTCCATGAAATACTTAATGTCAGCAATCGTTTTCATTTTTCTTACGAGTGCCACACGTCCGAGCGATGATGACGCTAAGAGAAGCAGAGAAGATAATGAACTGGCTGACAGAATCAGGATGTCGTTTAGAGGAGGGAATCCTCGAATGTTGGCAAGTTGTCTAAACCAGCACGTTGAACTGGTGATAGATTCAGAAAAAATTGATTTCCAAAAAATTTCAGCACAGCAGGCAGAACAGATTTTTAAGTCTTTCTTCCAGAAGAATCCTCCATTGGCATTCCAGTATGTGTATCAAGGAGCATCAAATGCTGACCTACGTTATAGTGTAGGTACGTACCGAAGTCGTAATAAAGATTTCTTGGTCTATATTTTGGTTCGCCGTGCCGATGCCAATAAATATGTGATTGATACGATTCAGTTTAGAGAGGGGTAAGAAGGGCTCTATTAACGTTTTTTTAGATACTTATTACAAAATAATAGGAAAGGCTCTGAAATTGTCAGAGCCTTTTTCTATTTTTGTGCTTTCAAAGATAACAACATCTAATTGAATGCGAAAGTGTAGGACAGATATCGAAAATTAGACCGATATACAGGCACAGTTAGGTACTTAATGACAACAAAATACAATGATAGTAAAAACAAAAAAATTTGCTTTAGACCCTAAAGAATATGTAAGTATTTCATTCAAGCGTCATATGAAAGCCGAATGGAAATGGTTGCTGATTCCTGCAGCGGTATTTTTATTGGGTTTGGTGCTTCATTTTACTGGAACTTATAAAAACTGGTGGATTCCAGTGGTATCAGTTGTAGGTGGTGGGCTTTATGTTTTATTTTGGTATGCTCAATTCTATGCGGCTTCGCAGATGGAACAAAATAAACAAATGTTCGATAAGTTTATGTATGAGATTGATAGCCGCCAAATTTTAGTCAAAATCAATCAGAAAGAAGGTGGTATCATGAAATGGGAAAGTATTCAGTCGGCTGAGCGTATGACAGATGCATTTTTGTTGATTATCGGTAAAGGCCAATTTTTACGTTTTCCATTTTCTGTATTCAATAGCGAGCATGATTTGAAGCTGTTTGAATCAATCTTAAAACGTAAAGAACTTTTACAATAAACAATCGATTAAGTTTGCAATAAGATTCTGTTTGCTCAAGTTCCTGATAATCAATAGTTTATAAGTTTTAATGGTTGGTATAGCCATCGTTTTAGGCTTGTATAATTGCGTAACCCAATGTTTTTATAAGTAATAGAAGTGATTAAGCGGTATAATTTTTGCTTTATAATTTTTCTATTACACGATGAATATAAAAATACACTCTTCTTCTGAAAGAAGATAGGGGACTATTGGTATGAAAAAACTTTGGCTTTTGATATATTTTGGTTTAATACCAGCAATATTTTGGTGGGATTTATATGATGAATTAGTTCTATTGAAGAAGATAGGCTTCTTAGAAATTATATCCAATCTAATTTTAATTTTGTATTACATTCGATACAAGAAAACAAAATTTGTTCTTATTGATTGGTACTCAATTGAAGCATTGCTTTTTACAGTTGTAGGGGGAATTTTGATTTTGATTTTTAAAAACCACCATCTTTTGATGTTTCTCAATACGGTCGGTTTTTATCTCACCCAATTTATGTATATAAGCATCTTTAGAGATGAAGGAAGTATTTTGCCACCTTTGGCCTCGGTTATTAAAGAATGGAAAATGATTGTTCTCACCATTCTGTTTTTTATAGGTTTGGTTTTTCTGCTTATCACTTATACGCCAAATAGCTTACTATTAATAAGTTTTGTATATTCTACCCAAATGATGGTCCTTTGTTGGATGGCCTATTTTCGACCAGTACCCGAAAAGGCATTTACAATGGGGTTTGTAGGCGTATTTTTATTAGTTATGTCTAATTTATGGTTAGCCATTAATTTATTATATAAAGAATTACCTTACCAGATTGGGGTTTATTTTATTATATATGCTTTCTCTCAATTTTTGATAATTGAGAGTATCTTATATAATCAAAATAAAATTGAAAATTAACTTGCCAATAGATAGTCAATCGTGGCTAAATCAGTAGCTTCATCAACGCTCATTCCTTCTCTTAGATAGCTTAGCGACGTACGAAGATAAACTAATTCGTCTTGAAGATTTGGTCTTACGCCAGAGGTTTTTTCAAGCACTTGTTCGATGTATTCGGTCGGAATCTGAATAAATTCTTGCATAGTTTTATAGTTTGAATAGTTTACTATTCAACTACAATATCAATGCCAAATTGAATAAGATGATACTAATCTTATCTGAAGCGGTTATTGGGCCTTAGTTAACGGCCATTTTTATGATTTTACTTAAATTGCCCGATACTAATCTAACAAAATAAAGCCCTGAGTTGAGTGAATTTATATCAAACTGTTTTCCGTATTTTAAGGCTTTGGGTTGTAGTAATTCTTCGTAGCGTACTCTTCCTAAAATATCAATTACCTGAATACTTTCGATATTATTGTAATCGGCTTTTATTTTAAATGAGCCATTATTAGGATTAGGATAGAGCGAAGTTTCCATTCCATAAAAATTATCTGACTGAGGAGATTTTTCGGTAAGTAAGTCGGTCATCCAAATCCCTCTACCAAAGGTAGCTGCATAGAGTTTTTTGGTGGCTTGGTTTATCTCAAGCTCATGAATAATTACATTAGGCAGGTTGGTTATGAGTGGTTTCCATTCTTTAGTTCCTTCTACTAAATAATATACGCCAATATCCATACCAACATACAAAATGTCGGTTTCGGTATCTGATTGATATACAATGGTATTTGCGGGTAAGTTTGGTAAATTATAACTAATGTTTTCCCAGTTTTTACCTCCATTACTCGAATAAAAAACCTTTTTACCTTCTTCAAAATTACTTAACGTTGCCCAAACACGGTCTGGAAAGTTGTCATCAACTGTAAGGTAAGTTACATAAGAATCTTTAAAGATATTGTTGGTGATATTCTCCCAGAATTCTCCATTATTGATGGTTCGCCAAAGTTCAGATGACTGCTTGAGTAACGGAGTGGCCTTTTTTGCTATGTAAATGGTATTGGCATCTGATTTAGGAACTGCCAAAGCGGTTGATACTTGTGGGTAGCGGGTTGTGCCGTAAATCTTGAAATTCGAAATGGTACTTAGTTTACTTCTTTCTTGTGCTACATCTAATTTGTGTACATTACCTCCTGCAATAATTACTTGATTACTTTTCTCATTAATAACAAATGGGGTTGTCCATTCACCTGTGTCGTTGTTAGATTGTGGTGGAAATACAACTGTTTCTTGTTTTCTCGCATCGTTTAGGTCAAAGAAAGAAATGAAACCGTATTGTGAAGAACCATAAGCATAGTTTTTACTGATTGCTCCCTCCATACCATCACCATCAAATTCGCTGGTCCACGGCTTATTATCTTGGGTTAGAAACATATTGTTGTCTTGAGCACCCGTCAGAATTTTTTTGCCATCTTGCGAAAGTCCTAACCGATAACATGAAGTCGCATTTATACCTTTCGACACAAATTTCCATGATAGATTGGCTATTGTGCTGGCAATGATTTCTTTAGTAGCATAAACACCTCCATCATTACATAGGTATATAGTGTTATTGAGTGGATTATAGCCAAAGGCGTGCTGGTCAGGATGAATGGTTGTATAGCCCGTTGCAGGCCGCCAAGTTGTACCTCCATCGTTTGTCTCATTCAAAATTAAACCACCCACATAAACTGTTTGGGGTTTTGTTGGATGTACCATAATACACAAGTCATAAAAGCCTTGACCGCCTGTACCGCTGTAAGCTGTTGAGAGTAGGTTACCTCTAAAGGCTGATTTCTGCCAAGTTTCGCCAGTATCGGTACTTTTGTAGAAGCCTTCAAAGCCATTATTTATGTCACAACTGACAGCATAAATCAAATTAGGACTTGTAGGTGAGATAGCTACTTCAACTCGCTGAACTGTTGTTTTTCCAATACCCGTTGATAATATTCGCCAGGTATTTCCTGCATCTTCTGATTTCCAAACTCCTGCTTCACCCTGCTTAGTGCTGGCCACATATACTGCCGATGCAAAAAGAATATTAGAGTTAGTTGGATGTTGAACCAGTGCCGAGGTCATTTTATCTAAGACTTTTGTTGACCACGTATCTCCGCCATCAAAGGATTTAAAAATACCTTTTGTGCCTACAACAACTACTTCTTTAGAGTTTTTAGGATTTACCCAAATCGTTCGGGTGATTGACGTGATTCCTTCCGAAAGTTGATTTTTAAGTCCAGTTTGTTGCCAAGTTTTACCTCCGTTTGTACTTTTCCAAACACCAATACCGTAATAGGTATTTCGTTTACGGTCAGCCGTATATAAATCATATCCGATGTAGGCAAAATCGGCCAGAGAAATATAAATAATATCAGGATTATTTGGGTCGAGTGTAATGCCACTGACTCTTAAAATGGGAAGGTTATCGCCGAGTGGAGTGTAGGACTCGCCTCCGTTAGTAGTTTTCCAAATACCACCTTGTCCGAAACCAATGTAGAATGTAAGGCTATCTTTTGGATGAAAAGCAATACAATTTACTCGACCAATACCAAACAAATCAGAACTGCCATAAGGACCTACAGGGACCCAAGATGAAGCTTTTTGGCGGGTGTTTTCGGTGTTTTTTCTGAGATTTTCTATATTACTATTTGCCTTCAGGAGTAAATCACTCGTTGGCATATTGCCAGAAGTATCAATTCTGCGAAGAAGTTCGTTTTCGTAACGAGCCATCCACTTCCAACCACGAGTACCTTTGGGTTGCCTGAAAAGCCACTCTCTAAATTGCTGTTCGTGCTGAAATAAATTTTTAGATTCATCCAAACTCGGAACATTTTCAGGAAAGGTTTGAGCTACGGTTATGATGCTGTACAGTAAAAAAAATAAAGTAAAGATTCTTTTCATTTAAATGAAAATTAGGTGTTCATTCAGTTAAAGGTTCGGTTGGGCATCAAATATCAAATAAAATTAAAGCAGAAAAACTACTTTAAAAAATTTTCTGCTTCATTCACTGTCGATTTATATTCAGCATACTCTAAACATCTACGGTATAACTCTTCGGCACGTTTGGTATTACCTGCACGTATCGAAATTCGAGCTAAACCTGCATAAGCCATTGCATAATAATCGTTGGTATATCGGTCGTTGGGCTGCATTTTCAGTACATTGACGTATTGTTCAGCGGCTGCTTTGTCGTTTTTTTTAAATTTTTCACTGATTAATCCTTCAAACAAATTTCCCGCCAAAAGATATACTTTATCATTAGTATGTTTTAATTGCTGAATAAGTGGTAGGGCCTCATCAATTTTTCCATTCATTATCAAGCTTTCAGTATGCCTCATTGTGTAAATCAAGTTATTGGGATAACGCTCATGGAGCCAATTAGAATAAAGTAAAGCCTTTGGGTAATTTGATTCATATTTTAGACATACACCCATCAAATAAAATGCTGCTTCAATGCGTGAAAAAACCGATTTCTGTACTGCCTGTTCGAGTTGGTTGATACCGAGCTTTTTATTACCATTGTCAAAAAAAAGCATGACAGGTTTTACTATCGGGTGTGTTTCGGGATATTGGATTCGATAAAAATTATATAAACCAGAGGTAAACAAAAACTCTGGGTTTTTTTCGGTCAATTGCTTGCCATCTTTGAGGTAAGCGTAGGCTTTTCGAGCCTCATTAGCGGCTTTTACTTGCTCTTTTTTATAGTTAAGTACTAACGCAATGTATCCGTGAGATGCTACTAAAAAGAAAATAGCTTCTGCTTTCTTACTTGGGTCTTGGAGGAGTGTTTCGGCTGATAATTGACATTTCTCGAGCAATGCAAGGTATTGATTCAAAGCCTTTGGATTTTGCTCAATCGGTAAATTTAGCCATTGCACTTGCAAAGCACTGAGTAGGGGAGTAACAGGGTGTTTGGGATATTTAGCTTTGACGCCTTGAAAATAAGTATCAGCCTCTTTGAATTCGTAATTATAGAGTTTGTCTAAACCTTTAATAATCAGTTGTTTAGATTCGTTGTCGTTTAATAGTTGTGCAAATGATGAAGCTGAAAAGCACCCAAAAAATATAATCCAAAAAAGTTGTTTCATGAAATCAAAAAGGCGTTTCTATAATAACGAATAAAATGCAAAAAAGCCTCCCAAATGAGAGGCTTTTTTTTGCTTCGTAACTTACTCTTATTGTGTAGTTAACGATTAATACTTGTGTTCTTGTAAGTAAGTCATTACAGCGTCACGGCTTCTAAGGTTTACACCCTCGTTCTGCATAGCTTGACCAACTGTTTTCTCAACTGTTACGTATGAGAAAGTAAGGTCTGTTTGCGGAGCATAGGCTTTAATGCCACCGATAGCTGCAGTTTGTGAACTGTAGTAGAACGTTACTTTGCCAGTTTCATAGCCAAAGTTTACTTGCTCAGTTGCACCGTCAGTTTCTTTGATGATTACACGTGGTAAAGCAACAAATTGAGTACCAACTTTAACAAAAGCAATAACAAACATTGTTGCTTTTACGTTAGCATCAGTTACTGAATAAGCACCTGTTTTACCAGTAGCCCCAGTTCCGATACCCGCAGCGTCAACTGTTTTCCAGTCTGCTACTTTAACAGTAACTTCTGTACCTTTAACATTAGCGTTACCGTCTTTTCCATTAGTACCATTAGTACCGTTTGTACCGTTCGTACCATTGGTACCGTTCTGACCGGCAGGGCCTGTTGGACCAGCTGGACCTTGAGGACCTTGGTCTCCTCTGCATGACCAAAAAGCAACAGATAATGTCAATGATACTACTGAAAGAACTCTATAAAATTTGTTCATGATTTGATGGGTTTTGATTTTTTGGCTTCAGTTACGTAGCAATATTATTGAAATTTGTTCAACTTTGCAAACGCTAATATCGCTTTATTTATTTTACGGCAAAAATTTTTTCGCAAAAAAATGCCCTGCTGCATTTAAACGCAAGTTTTTTGGCAGAAAAAGTAATAATTTTGACAAAAATCGAATTAAAAATACACAAGACCAGATTTATTAACATTATGCAAAATTTAGATTGTCTTAATCAAGTAGCCGAATTTCACCGTACGTTTAAGCACCCAATTTTAGATACTCCACAGATTCCATCGAAGCAACGTTGCGACCTCCGTGTTTCGCTCATAGCCGAAGAATTGAAAGAACTTCAAGAGGCCATCAACGATAATAATATTGTAGAGGTAGCCGATGCCTTGGCCGATATTCAGTATGTTTTGGCGGGTGCAATTTTAGAGTTTGGTCTGGGCGAAAGATTCAGAACAATTTTTGACGAAGTGCAACGCTCAAATATGAGTAAAGCTTGCGATACGGTTGAAGAAGCAGAGGCTACCATGAAGCACTACGCCGAGAAAGGAACGGAATCATATTATAAGGAAATAGAAGGAAAATTTTTGGTGTATAGAAAAGGCGATGATAAGACCTTGAAAAATATCAATTATTCGCCAGCAGATTTAGCGTCAATAGTAAATGCTTGAAACGATTATGGAAAAACATCAGCTATTTAGTGCAAGTACTCGTTTTTTGAAGTATGTACAAATTGATACACAATCTGACCCAAATTCAAGGTCTAATCCATCGACTGAAAAACAAAAAGATTTGAGTCGATTGTTGGTGCAAGAATTATTGGGTTTGGGCATATCGGATGCTCATCTCGACGAATGGGGTTATGTTTATGCTACTATTCCAAGCAATACCGATAAAAATGTGCCAACAATTTGCTTTTGTTCGCACGTTGACACCTCGCCCGATTGTAGTGGGGCAGGAGTGAAACCCATTGTTCATTTCAACTGGGATGGAACCGATATTATTTTACCCGACGATTCTACTCAAATCATAAAGGTTTCTGAACACCCTGATTTGAAAGCACAACTTGGTAATGACATTATTACAGCCAGCGGGACTACTTTATTGGGAGCTGATAATAAAGCAGGTATAGCCGAAATTATGGCCGCTGCTGAATATTTGATGCAGAATCCTGAAGTGAAGCACGGTACTATAAAAATATTGTTTACACCCGATGAGGAAGTGGGTCGTGGAACAGAAAAAGTAGATTTGACTAAACTTGGTGCTGATTTTGGCTACACAATGGACGGCGAAAGTCTCGGCACACTCGAAGATGAAACTTTTTCGGCTGATGCTGTGAGTTTGACCATCAAAGGGGTTAGCACTCACCCAGGTTTTGCAAAAGATAAACTCGAAAATGCGATGAAAATTGCGGGCGATATTTTAGCGGCTTTACCTAAAGATACACTCTCTCCCGAAACTACTGAGGGTATGGAAGGGTTTATTCATCCAACCCAAATTTCGGGTATTCAGGAATCGGTCAAACTTGATTTTATTATTCGTGATTTCACGGTATATGGGCTTCATGAGAAAGAAAAATTCTTGCAAGGTGTTGTTAATCAAGTACTTATGAATTATCCGAATTCAACGGTTGATTTTAAAGTAATTGAGCAATATCGAAACATGAAAGAGGTTTTGGTCAATTACCCGCAAGTGGCAGATTATGCCTTAGAAGCTATCGAACAAGCAGGTGTGAAAGCTGAAAAGCGTAGTATTAGAGGCGGTACCGATGGTTCTCGCTTATCATTTATGGGGTTACCTTGCCCGAATATCTTTGCGGGTGAACATGCTTTTCACTCAAAACTCGAATGGGTTTCGGTACAAGATATGGAAAAAGCTACCCAAGTGATTATCAATTTAGTACAGATTTGGGAGCAACGCTCGTAAGCCACTAAATTCCTTAATTACGTCCAAGCCAAGGTGACAATTTTTGATGTAGCAATGATATTGCGTCGTAGAGACAAGGCATACCTTGTCTCTACTTATGATAATATGCGATTTATTTTTTCAAAAACTCCTTTACTACTGCCACCGTTTTCTCCGCATCTTCTTCCATGGGCGTGTGGCCTAAATTCTTGAATACTACCAAGGTATCATTTGGTAAATCGGCATGAAACTTTTCGCCCACTTCGAGCGGAATTAATAAATCTTTATCGCCCCAAATAATGAGCGTTGGCATTGACAAACCTTTAATTTTGGCGGTTTTATCGTTGATTAACCCTTTATTTCTAAATTCCGACATCCTATCAATAAATGCCTGGCGGTTACCTTCTCTAAGCGATAATTCAAAATAGCGGTCAACTAAATCGTCGGTTACTTTGCTTTTATCGGCATAAACATTTTCTACACTTTTTTGTACAATAGAGCGAGGCGTTACGTATTTAAACAAATTTTTAATAACTGGCCAACCTGCTACTTGAAAAGCAATTGGTACTGATTTCGATTTCATAGGGTAGCCACCTGCATCGACTAAAATCATTTTGGAAACTTTTTTGGGGTATTTCACCGCAAAATTCCAAGCAATCGAGCCACCGAGTGAGTTTCCTGCAATAATACATTGTTTTACGCCAAGTTTTGTCAGAAAATCATTGATGAAAGTAGCATAAAATTCTTGTGAGTAATCGCTTGTTGGATTGGGGCCAGTTAGACCATAAGCAGGTAAATCAAGTCGAATGATTTTTCGTTTGCTTTTTAGGGCGTTCACCCAGCCTTCCCAAGTGTGAAGGCTTGCACCAGTTCCATGCAGAAGGACGAGCGGAATGCTATCATTCGCCAAGCCTTCAATTCTATAATGCACTGACATTCCATCGACTTCGATAAATTTTGAGTCAGCATTGGCATATTTTTCTTTGAGAGTTTCGAGCGAAATATCATTTTTCCAATAGATGGCCGAAAGTCCGATTATGGCAATTAGAAGAAAGATAAAAATGTATTTTAAGGTTTTAAACAACAGTTTCATGTGATGCTGGTTTTTCTTAGTTTTTATAAGCCAAATCTAATATCTTTTTCTTGAAAATTTTAAATCATTTCATTATTTTGTGCAAATTTGTAAATAGAATATAACCTGTTAATATACCTATGGAAATTTCACCTAACAAAACCCTATTAGAATATTTTTATCAATGGGAAGCTACAACTCCTGATAAAATTTACTTACGTCAACCCTTTGGTGACGATTTTGTTGATTATACTTTCAAAGAAGCTGGTCGACAAGCACGAAGTTTGGCTACTTATCTAAAATCGTTGAACCTTCCACCGAAAAGTAATATCGGATTGGTTTCAAAAAATTGTGCCGAATGGCTCATTGCTGACTTCGCAATTATGATGGCGGGGCATATTTCTGTGCCATTTTATGCGACACTTACCGATACTCAAATCAATCAGGTGCTTACGCATAGTGGCTGTGAGGCACTTTTTGTAGGAAAGCTCGATGATTGGGCTGGAATGAAATCTGGTATTCCTGCAAATGTGAAAAGTATTTCATTTCCTACGTATAATCCTGATGCTTCGCACGAACAATGGAATGATATTTTGGCAAAATATGCCCCAATGACCGAAAATTATGTGCCGAACTTAGACGATATTTTTACGATTATTTATACATCAGGCACAACTGGAAATCCTAAAGGTGTAATGTTGAAGTATGGGGCAATGGCAAGTGTGATTTATCATACTCGTGATATTGCCAAACTTCACATCGAAAATTCTCGTTTCTTCTCTTACCTACCACTTTGTCATATTGCCGAGCGAAATATCATTGAAGCAGCAGCTATCACGATGGGTGCAACGATTTATTTTGCTGAAACCCTTGATAGTTTTGCTAAGAACTTGGCCGCTGCAGAACCTACACATTTCTTGGCTGTACCACGAATCTGGACAAAGTTTCAGTTAGGAATTTTGGGGAAAATGCCCGAAAAGAAACTCAATACTTTATTAAAAATCCCAATTTTGAATGGAATTGTAAAGAAAAAAATCAGAAAAGGATTGGGTTTAGATAAAGCAGTGATAATTCTGACAGGTGCAGCACCGATGCCCAATAGTTTGATTGTTTGGTTCAGACGATTAGGTATCATTATTCAAGAAGCCTATGGTATGACCGAAAACGTTGGGGCGGTGTGTATGATGCCAAAAGAAAAGGTAAAAGATGGAACGGTCGGGAAAATTTACCCAGGAATGGAAGTGAAAATTGCCGAAGGCTCGGGCGAAATCTTGACTCGTTCAAACTGGAACATGGATGGTTACTATAAAGAACCAGCCCTAACAGCCGAAACTATTGATGCGGATAATTGGATTCATACGGGCGATGTGGGAGAATTAGATGCTGACAATTACTTGAAAATTACGGGTCGTGTGAAAGAAATGTACAAAACCTCGAAAGGTGAGTATGTGGCCCCTGCACAAATCGAATTTGGTTTTG
>JALQYE010000007.1 GCA_023254245.1 Emticicia sp. | reverse complement strand
AATGGTCATGACTCTTGGATAATCAAATCGGTTGAAAACCTTGATTTCAGCGAAGGGGTTTGGGATGACTCTGAAGAGTCTAATTTTGCTGTTGATGGGATGATTTACGTAACTGATTTTTGGATTGAAACAGAGGATACAGAAGAATTTGCCACAAAATTAGAAGAACTCTGCATGGAATATGTTGAAAGCGACGAAGATTTCTATTTCGACTATGAAGCACAAGAGGAAGATGGAGTAGAATATACTTACATTAATAATTTTGAAATTCTAACCGAAAATCCAGACGATTTTATTGCCGACTTAGAAGCCCTTTGTGAAGAATATGCCATAGAAGAAAATTATAGCTTTACCTACGGTGACAGTGAAGAAGAGGAAGAAGAGGAAGAAGAGGAAGACGAGGAGGAGGAGGAGGAGGAAGACGAGGAGGAGGACGAAGAAGAGGAAGAGGACGAAGAAGAGGAAGAGGACGAAGAAAGTAGTAGAAAAAAACGACGTTAGTAATCTCTTGATTTAAAAATTGGCCCCATCTAATCAAAGTTTAAATTTCGATTAGATGGGGCCAAAAATGTATTACGGCTTCGGATATTTTTTTGAAGCGTCATCTAAAACCAAAACCCAATCTTGTCCATACCCATTTGTGGGTGGCGTAAATTGATTTTTAACTTTATTCGAAAATAATCCAATTTCTTTGACTTGCCCATTTTTAGGATTAAACCAATAGCCCATCAACTGACTACCAGACACTTTCTCCATATTTACAGTAAAACTTTTTCCCATTGCCGAATAAATAAAAGCATAATCACTGCCACGTGTCGCCTGAATACGCTCGTATGCTGAGTTATTGCATTCAACAATTAATGATTGGTCTGGGATTCGGTCTAATATTGGCCTTGACTCAATTAATCGTTTTAAATATTTAACTTGATTGGCAGCAGGCAAATCGAGTGCTGTTTTCCAAAAAAAATGTGGCTCATTGACAGGAGTAGTTGTCGAACGATACATTTGCCAAACATCATGGCAGCCATAAGTAAAACCAAAAGCCCCAGCAAAAACATCCAAATAGATAGCTTTTCTTACATCGTAGGCGTTAGTTGTCCCTAAATCATTGGCGTTGAAACATACGGGATGGTCTTCATAAATTGGTTCACCATCAACTACAGGCTTTGTATTTGGACGTTCATACGAACCTGCTATGCGATTATACACATCATTATCGCGACAATGCCCTGTTTGAAACATATTAAAATCAAACCAATCATCGTTATGAAACCACTCACTCGCACCTTCTTTATTAGGTTGTGGATGAAAAGTAATTAAAACTTTATCGTTGCCACCGTAAGCCTCAACAACTCCACTGGCCATTGCTCGCCAAATGGTCAAATCTTCAGCACCAGCACGAGGGTTTCTATCTCCACCCAAAATCCAAATAATATTTTTTCGATTTTTATACCTTTCAGCAATCCATTTACCATAGATTTTGGCATTTTCGGCGTTAAAAATCTCTGGTCCCGTACCCCATCGGTCTTTAAATACTTTATCACCCCAAGTCGGCAATAGACCAATGGTAAGTCCTACTTCATATGCTTTGTCAATAATAAAATCAACGTGCTTAAAATATGCTTCGTTAGGTTTAGTTGGGTCATTATCTATCAGAGGCTTGTCACCATAAGCATTAGGAGTGTTTAAGCCATCTAACTCGGCCAATGCTACTGCTTGAATAATTGTAAAACCTTGCTCTGCTCTTTTATTCAAATAATAAGTAGCAGAATCACGGTCAAGGGTATGAAAAAGCTCCCAAGCAGTATCTCCCACCCAAACAAATGGTTTATTTTCTTTCAAAATAAATCGTTTGTTTGAGCTTACCGTAAAACTTTGAGCAGTAAGATTTAAAATAACAAAACATAAGAGTAAAGCCGAGTAAAATCGTTTTTTCATTAAATTACGTGAAATAGATATAATTATTAATATTTAAGTACCAAATTACCAATTATTTACTACTTACTAACAGGCAACGTTATGCTATTAAACTCGCTATTTTTTCGACCAAAACTTCATTAATCTTCATATACGACTCAAACGTCCAACCAGCAATGTGTGGAGTAAAAATTACACGTTCCGAAGTACTCAGTTTTTCAAAGTCTTTTTTCTGCTCTGACGTAAGTTTTTGTAATTTTTCATTTTCTAACACATCCAAACAGGCACCTTTAATTTTACCAGTTTCTAAACCATCAGCCACCGCTCGCAATGAAACAATCTCACCACGGGCTGCATTTATCAAAATTATATCTTTCTTGAAATTTAATAAAAAAGCACTGTCTACCAACGTATTAGTTTCACTCGTCAGAGGAATATGAAGGCTTAAAATATCAGCCCGTTCAAAAATCGTTTCCATCGAAGTCTCAGAAACAAACTCATCAGAAAAATTTGATTTGTATTTATCATAGGCCAAAACTTCACATCCAAAGGCTTTAAAACGTTTGGCAGTTTCATTGCCATTATTTCCATACCCAATCAAACCAACAGTCTTTCCCATCAATTCGTAGCCTCTGTTTTTTTCTCGTTGCCAGACACCATTTCTTACTTCACGGTCAGCAATTAGAATATTGTTCATTAAACAAAGTACCATTGCAAGTACGTGTTCGGCAACTGCTACACGATTACCTTCATTAGCAGCAAAAATTGCAATATTCTTTGACTCTACGTATTTAATATCAATCAAATCGAGGCCCGCTCCTGCCCTTCCAATAAACTTTAGTTGCTTAGCGTTCGTCAATAAATCAGCATCAACAAAGGTTTTACTTCTAATAATTAACCCCTCATACTTACCAATATTCTCAAAAATTTCGCTTCTTGTAATTTTCGGTTGATAATCGGTTTTGTAGCCTATTTTTTCGAGCATTGGTATCAAACTAAGGTGCATTTCGTCGGCTATTAACACCAAACCTTTATTCATAACGTTGTTTGTATTCACTGGATTTTTTTTATAATATGATTGTCAGTAACTTGCAGCAAAATTAAGGTTCAGTATCGGATAGACATAGTTTTGTGTTATTTTTTGTAAAAAATAATCTTGTTTGTCCTAAAATCTTTTAAATTCTGTCGAAAAGTGAGCGAAATTCAAAAACCAGTTATTGGTATAAGCATCGGTGACTTCAATGGTATCGGCCCTGAGGTTATCATAAAAGCAGTCGGTGGCAATCGACTAAATAAGATTTGTACTCCTGTAATTTATGGTTCTGGTAAAGTAATTAATCGTTACCGCCAGTTAATGGACGTAAAAGATTGGCAATTCTTTACTATTCATAAGATTGAGCAAATCAATCATAAGCAAGTAAATGTTATTAATTGCATGAGCGACCAATCGCTTGAAGTACAACCAGGTTTGGTTACTCAAGATGCGGGCAAATTGGCTTTTGAATCATTAAAAAGAGCCGTTGAAGACCTAAAAGCAGGAAAAATAGACGCCTTAATCACGGCACCAATAAACAAACACAATATCCAAAGTGATGATTTCAAGTTTCCAGGTCATACGGAATTTTTAGCCGATGCTTTTGGGGTAAAAAATAAGGAATTGATGTTTATGGTCAGTGAAGACCTTAAAATAGGTGTTGCTACTGCCCATGTACCTTTAGAACAAGTAAAGAAAAATATCAGTAAAGAACTAATAATCACCAAATTAGACCAAATCAAATCTTCTTTGATTCGTGATTTTGGTAAACAAAAACCTAAGATTGCGGTGCTTGGTTTAAACCCGCATGCTGGAGAAAATGGTCTTTTAGGAAATGAAGAAAAGGAAATAATCGAGCCAGCAATTAATGAGTATAAGAAAAAAGGGAATTTGGTATTTGGGCCATTTCCTGCCGATGGTTTCTTTGGTACTGCCGCTTGGAAAAATTATGATGCAGTTTTGGCCATGTATCACGACCAAGGCTTGATGCCATTTAAAATGGTAGCTTTCGAAAATGGTGTAAACTTTACGGCGGGTTTGCCGAAAGTACGTACATCTCCTGACCATGGAACAGCCTACGATATTGCAGGAAAAAACATAGCCGATGAATCTTCAATGCTAAGTGCCATCTACATGGCTATTGATATTGCCAAAAATCGTCAGGAATTAGCCGATTTAGAAGCAGGTTCAATGAAAAAGAAAACAATCGTACTGAAAGAAGCCAGCATGGAAGACTAAAATAATATTTAATGGTTGATGGTGAATGTTTAATTCAAATAATTCACCATCAACCATTAAATATTAATCATTACATATCAAGGTCTTCAAATGGACTACGGATATTAACGAGTTCTACTTGGGCAATTTGATTATAAATTGCGGTAGTTTGTAAATATTTATGTCCTAAGATTTCTTGTAGTAAATGTATATCCATTCCTCGTTCTAAACAATGTACTGCATAACTGTGTCTGAGTGTATGCACCGAAGCATCTTTTTCTATTTTTGACTTACTCAAAGCTTGTTGGAAAACTAACTGTACACTCCTTGGACTATACGTCTTGCCATTTTCACCACCAAAAAGCAAATCTTGCGGTTTATACTTCTCTATGTAAGCTTTCAAGATTGGCACTAATTTTTTGGGGAGCATCAAGGTTCTGCCTTTTTCAGATTTTGAAGGAGACACAATAATTTCCTTTTTTTCAAAATCAACATCCGTAGTTTTCATGTTCAAGACATCGCTTAATTTCAAACCTGCAGCGTAAATAATCGACATCAATGCTTTATGCTTTAGGTTGTCTAAAACTGAAATAATTTTCGATACTTCTTCTTCGGTTAAAACTTCGGGCAAGCTGTCACTTTTAGATTCTCCATTGGCCTTAATACCCAACTTTCGATTAAAAATAACTTCATAAAATAGTTTAATTGCTTTACCTGCTTGTAGTGCAGCATCTAAACTACTCCCTTTTTTTTCTCCAAGGTCAACCAAATAAGCGGCAATCAGTTCTTCGGTAATCTTACTTTGTGGTAAATCTCGAAAATGGTTATAAAACACAAAAATGGCATTTCGATAGGCTGCTATCGTTTGTGAATTATACTTACCTTTTCTCAAAATCTCTGTAAAACGTTCAATAAGGTGGGTCACAGCTGCGTAATTAATTAAAATTTGGGTTTCTAATGCGAAAAATATAAATAATGACTGTAATATAAAAGCAAAGTCACATCAAATTGCATTTTTTTTATGATTTTTGCATAAAACTAAGAACAAATCGAATAATTTGCCAATTAAATGCTGATTAGCTTCATAATTCTTTACCTTTTGCTAACAATTTTTGTTGGTTGGTATGCTTCAAAATTTGTAAAAACTTCCAACGACTTTGCCATCGCTGGCCGACAAATGCCTATATACGTAGTAGCGTCAGGTTTATTTGCAACTTGGTTTGGCTCTGAAACTGTTATGGGGGCAAGTTCTGAATTCGTAGAACATGGGCTTCTGGGGGTTATCGAAGACCCTTTCGGTGCAGCTTTATGCTTATTCTTAATTGGAATGTTTTTTTCTCGTCCACTTTACCGATTAAATATCCTAACTTTTAGTGACTATTTTCGGATTAGATATAACAAGAAGGTTGAATGGATTTCTGCAATTTTTATAATACCTTCTTATTTTAGTTGGATAGCCGCTCAGCTCGTGGCATTAGCAATAGTTTTACAATCAATTGCTCAAATACCTTTTGCTTGGGGAATTATCATCTGTGCTTCAATTGTATTATTCTACACTTATGTTGGAGGGATGTGGTCAGTGGCTATTACAGATACAATTCAAACAGCTATAATTATCATTGGTTTATTAGTGCTTACACTCGAATTGGTTAGTGAAGTAGGAGGATTTAATGAAGTCCTAACTAAAACCCCACCAGACTTTTTTAAATTTACGCCAAAAGAAAATTCACTAACAAGCTGGGTTAGCTACTTTGCGGCGTGGATAACTATCGGATGGGGTTCAATTCCACAACAAGATGTATTTCAAAGAACGCTTTCGGCAAAATCAGAAGATATTGCAGTAAAAAGTGCCTACTGGTCGTCATTGATGTATCTCACTGTTGCATCGATGCCTTTAGTGATTGCCTTGTGTGGAACAATCCTCTATAAAGACCTCAAACAAGGAGACTCTCAAATGCTTATTCCTATATTAGTTTTAAAACATTCAGGAATCGGTATTCAAATCCTTTTTTTTGGTGCTTTACTTTCAGCAATTTTAAGTACATGCAGTGGAGCAATATTAGCACCTGCTACGGTTTTAGGCGAGAATTTGATTAAGCCTTTGTACGGAGAACGTATAAGCGACAAAAAACTACTGCATATAATGCGGCTTTCGGTAATCGGAATTACCCTATTTGGGGTTGCACTTTCTCTTTATAAATCAGAAATTTATGAATTAGTTGGCGAATCATCAGCTCTTAGTCTTGTAGCCTTATTTGTACCTTTAGTAGCGGGACTTTACTGGAAAAAAGCAAATGCTCTTGGTGCAATTCTTTCTATGATTTTGGGAACTGGCGTTTGGACATTCTTTGAGTTCTACGAAACTGAAATTCCATCAATGATTTGGGGGTTACTGGCAAGTATTGGCGGTATGATTATTGGCTCAATTATAACAAAAACACCAACTAACGATGAATAAATACATTTCCATTGAAGATTTTATTGAAAGCCAAGAACCTGAAATTTCAGCGTTATTATTTCAACTCCGAAAAACAATTTTGAATGCTCACCCTAAAATGAGCGAACGCTTTATGTTTAATACGGCCATGTTTGGGGTCAGAAATGAGTTTTGTTATTTTGTTATTCTGAAGAAAAACACAGGAGTGGAAGTAGGATTTCATCGAGGTTTTCAGATGTCGAATGAACAAGGGTTATTGGAATCAAAAAAAAGAAAATTCATTCATGGAGTTACGTTTAGAGATTTAGAAGATTTTAAAAAGAAAGAGGTATCTTTCAAGGAAATCCTTCAAGAAGCCATCATTCTCGATGATATTAATGAAAAATCAATTTTTGCCGAAATTCTTCAAGCTGGACGCAAAAATAAATCATAAATTTTGTGCCGCAATCCAACCACCTGTCCAAGCGGCTTGAAAATTAAATCCACCCGTTACCGCATCAATATTTAGCACTTCGCCTGCCATAAATAACGTTGGATATTGCTTCAAGCTATATGTTTCAAAATCAAGTTCTGATAAATCTACTCCGCCAGCGGTTACAAATTCTTCTTTAAAGGTACTTTTACCATTCACTTCAAATGTGCAAGCTGTAAGCTGTTCAACTAATCTCTGAATATGCTTTTTGCCTGTTTCAGCCCATTTTTGAAACTCTCCAATCTGAGCCGCTTTGCATAAGTTTTTCCATAATCTAATTGGTAACCCAAACTCGGCATTAGCCATAACATTCTTTTTCTGAAGTATATTTATCTGATTATGCAAATGATTTCGCACGGTTTCAACGTTTTTTTCGCCTAACCAATTTACTTTAATTGAAAATTTATACGCTGAAGCATTCAATTCTCGTGCTGCCCAAGCCGATAATTTTAATATTCCAGGCCCCGAAAGTCCCCAATGAGTAATTAAGGTAGGACCGTTACTTTCAAACTGCGTTTTCTGAATAGTAATAATAGCATTGGGTACCGAAAGCCCCATTAAATCAGACAGCTTCTCATCTTTGATATTAAAGGTAAAAAGCGATGGGACAGGCTCAACGATTTTGATTTTTAGTTTTTCGAGTAAACTCCAAACGGCGGTATCGCTGCCTGTGGCAATCATTAATTTTTTTGTATACAAGATTCTATCTCCCGAAACCCGCAATTTCCAGTTTGAACGCTCATTTGGCATGTAATCAAAGTACTCCACTCTCGAATTGGTTAGTATTTCAATATTATTTCGGCGAGCGGCCCCAAGCAAACAATCAATTATCGACTGCGAAGAATCGCTTACTGGAAACATTCTTCCGTCAGCTTCTTTTTTTATTTTTACACCTCTACTCTCAAACCACTCAATCGTGTTGGTGGGGTTAAATCTTTTGAAAGGCTCAAGCAATTCGTTTTCGCCACGTGGGTAAAACTCTACCAGTCTTTCGGGTTCAAAACAAGCATGCGTTACATTACAACGCCCGCCACCTGATACTTTAACTTTCTGCAAAACATCTCTCCCACGTTCTAAAATTGCTATTTTCAAGCTTTTTTTCTTTTCTGAGGCATTAATTGCAGCAAAAAAACCAGCAGCTCCACCACCCACAACAATTATATCATACATACCTTACTTCAAATATTTTTCTTCAAAGTAAGTCTTTTTTTCTCGTAAAACAGTCACTAAACTTTCAATTTCTTTGGGGGCTTTTCCAAACTCAAATGTTACTTTATGCTTTGAATCTCCTTTTATAATCTCAATCCATTCGGCACCACCATCAGCACAATCAGGGCAACCAACTATCTCGTTGAGCTTTTTAAATAATTCATAATCAAGACTTTTAGTCAATGAATTTTTTAATGCTGCCTCTATAGTTTCTTTAAAAGTCTTTGGTGTTCCGCCAGTTGCTCCTCTACCTTCGGTATAATAAACTGTAAATGCAATTTCGTTATTCAATACGTTGACTTCTTTCCTACAAGGCCCTACACACATACCAAAACTTGTTCCATAATTAATTACATAATCACTCATAGATGCCTGTTTATCAGCCATTTCACTTTCTTTTTCACAATTCAATAAAAATAATGTGGAAAGAATCATCAATATGAGAAGTTGCATTTTCATAATTTAATCAGATTTTTGTAAATTATTATTTAGTTATAAGATACTGATTTTATAAAAAAGGTTGGAACGATGACCACAAAACAAATACAGATTATTGCCCAAACAGTGGGCGTACCCGAAAAGAGCATCCAAAATACAATTAATTTATTAGAGGAAGGGGCCACTGTACCATTCATTTCTCGATACCGAAAAGAAATGACTGGTAGCATGGACGAAGTTCAAGTTGCCGATACCAAAGACCTATACAATAAATTTTTGGAGGCCGATAAACGCCGTGAAGCCATTATTAAATCAATTGAAGAGCAAGGAAAAATGACGCCTGAGTTGCTCACCAAACTCAATAATGCACTTTACTTAAACGAGTTAGAAGACTTGTATCTACCTTACAAGCAAAAACGCAAAACTCGAGCTTCAATCGCCATCGAAAAAGGACTTGAGCCACTCGCAAAGGTTATCTTTGCCCAAAAAGATAGAAACATTGAAACTATTGCTGAAAAATACTTGAATGATAAAGTTGAAAGCGTTGAAGAAGCACTTCAAGGAGCAAGAGATATTATGGCCGAGTGGATTAACGAAGATATTCAAGCCCGAAACGCCGTCAGAAGACTATTTGAGCGTGAAGCCATTATTACATCAAAGGTAAAAAAAGGAAAAAAAGAAGACGGTATCAAATACCAAGATTATTACGAATTTTCGGAGCCGCTTTCAAAAATTCCATCACACCGCCTTTTGGCACTACGCCGTGGTGAAGAAGAGGGTTTTTTATCCATTGATATTTCGATTGAAACCGAACGTGGCGTAGATGCTCTCGACCGCATTTATTTAAGAGGCTTACCCGAAGCTAAAGAGCAAGTTGAGCAAGCAATCAGCGATTCTTATGACCGTCTTCTAAAACCGAGTATTGAAACCGAATTTAGTAATATATCGAAACAAAAAGCGGATAGTGAAGCGATTAAAATCTTCGTAACAAATCTTCGTCAGCTTTTGTTGGCTTCTCCGCTTGGACAAAAACGAGTTTTGGGCATTGACCCTGGCTTCCGTACTGGTTGTAAAACTGTGTGCCTTAATGAACAAGGCGATTTGATTTATGACACCGTTATCTATCCGATGACCAAACAAATGGAGGCCGAAGCGGTAATCAAAAAATTAGTGTTAGAATATAAAATTGATGCGATTGCAATTGGCAACGGTACTGCCAGCCGAGAAACCGAATCGTTGGTGAAATCGGTGGTAAAAAATGGTAATTTAAAAACAGCCGTTCACATGGTTTCAGAGCAAGGAGCTTCCATTTATTCGGCTTCGCCAATTGCTCGTGAAGAATTTCCTGATAAAGATGTAACCGTTAGAGGTGCGGTTTCGATTGGAAGAAGGTTAATGGACCCATTGGCCGAACTCGTAAAAATCGACCCAAAATCAATTGGGGTTGGGCAGTATCAGCACGATGTTGAGCAAAAAATGCTCAAAGAAAGCCTCGACTCAGTAGTGGAAAGTTGTGTAAACTTGGTAGGAGTTGAATTAAATACTGCCAGTAAACACCTTTTAAGTTATGTATCTGGTTTAGGACCTGCTTTAGCACAAAATATTGTTGAATATCGTTCAAAAAATGGAGCATTTAGTTCGAGAGAAGAATTAAAGAAAGTACCAAGATTAGGAGCAAAAGCATTTGAGCAAAGTGCGGGTTTCTTGCGTATTCGTGGAGCTGAAAATCCATTGGATAATTCGGCGGTTCACCCAGAAACCTACCCTATTGTGCAGAAAATGGCCAAAGATTTAGGCGTAAAAGTAGCCGAACTCATTGGAAATGAGCAGCTTAAATCAAAAATTGTTCTTAAAAATTATGTAACAGATAAAGTTGGTTTGCCAACGCTAAACGATATCTTATCAGAACTTCAAAAACCAGGTCGTGACCCACGTGAGGCTCTCGAAGCATTTGAATTTGCTTCAGATGTACATACCATCGAAGATTTGAAAGAAGGTATGATTCTCCCAGGAATCGTTACCAATATTACTGCTTTTGGCTGTTTTGTTGATGTGGGCGTGCATCAAGATGGCTTGGTTCACGTTTCGCAAATGGCGAATCGTTTCATTAAAGACCCTAACGAAGTTGTGAAGGTGCATCAGAAAGTTCAAGTTAAAGTAATGGAAATTGATATACCAAGAAAACGTATCGGGCTTTCAATGAAGTTTTAACATCTGTATAAATTAGACAAAATAGGCTTTCGCTGATTAACGAAAGCCTATTTTTCTACTATCTAATATTTCCTCCAACACTCAACCTACTCGGAACACTCGTTGGTACTGACTTATCAAAATTATCATCCGATAACGCATTAATAAAAGCCACAATAGCAGCTTGATTATTACCAATTCTCAAATTTCTAATTTGTGGGTCAATTTGCCTAACTGTAACATTTGTATTCTGTGAATTTCCTCCCGCAATTCTGGCATAAAATCTAATAACATCATCTAACGTTTGAAAAACGCCACTGTGCATATAGGGTGCAGTTACTCTCAAATTTCTCAAACTCGGCGTACGAAACGCATACGTATTATTTGCTCCTGCATCAGATTGTGCATTTTTTGCATTATCTGGCACTGAAAGCACATGCAGCTGATAATCAGAAAACATATTTCCTGAATGACAACTGGCACAGCCAACCGTCTGAAAAGCATTCATACCTCTGATTTCCAAAGCCGAAAGAGCGGAAGTTTCGCCAGCCTTATATCGGTCAACCCTCGAATTATTAGCCACTAAAGTTCGTTCAAAAGAAGCTATCGCTATTCCCATATTCGCTGCTGTGATAGATTGAGCATTACCGAATGCACTCTGAAATAATTGTTGGTATTGCGGAATACGTTTTAAACGAGCCACAACACTATCGAGTGCCACGGCTTCCGAATAGGCATTTCCACGCATTTCTTCAAGAGTCTTGATGGGTTCGACCGACTGAGCCTCTAAACTCCGAACCCTCGAATCCCAGAACATAGGGGCGGTTGCAAGATTTACATTTCCGTTGGCATCCATACCATTAAAAGCAGTATTTAAGATAGTCGGAGCATTGCGTTTGACGAAAGCAAAAGTGTTCGGATTTAAAAAATGTCGATTCGTACCTAAGCCAACTGCATTTACTCCAATAGATAAATCAAGATTATCGGCATAGCCATTGGCAGGGTGATGACACGTCGCACAAGCGACATCTCGCTTACCCGATAAGATTGGGTCCCAAAATAACGCTTTTCCCAGAGCAATAGTTTCGGTAGAAGCGATAGCATTATCAGTCCTAAATGTGGTGTTTTCTGAAATGGTTTGATTAGTAGTGCTGACGGTAGGAATCAGTTCTTCGTTTTTTTGACAAGCGATAAAAAACGAAGCTAAAAAGCACAATGAAGCCCATAAAATACCTGATTTTACATTCATATTTTGATTAGATTTAAGAGTGATTGGCAATAAATTTCAATTAAACGTAAATTTTTATCAAAATGTAAATTCAGTTTGGGGTGTTCAAATAGACAAAATAAGTATCAAAAACTACGATTATTCAGGCTTGTAAATCTTTAGATGAAATTTATTTGTAAAACTTGCGGCATCTACCAGTGATTTTTCAAAAAAAGTTTAGTTGGCAAAATTGAACTAAAAAGCGTACTTTTGCATTTGTAGAATACAACTGGGGACGACCGGTTTTGACGGCGTGAGTGGTTGCGAGTAAAAGCATGTCGGGAGTTGGTAGAATCTCCTGTTAAAAATTCTTCCGAACAATAACTGGCAATACTTCGTATGCCATGGCTGCTTAATTCCGGAGTGAATTAACCATTTAGCCACATCCCGCCTTGGCCAACCTCTGCCGCTGGGGAGTTCGGGGTGTCGACCTTGCAGAGGCGATTACTTGCGGGGAACTTGTTTGTAATTAGTATGTAGGTTTCTAAGGATTAGATTTGGTATGTCGGACACCGACCTATTCTCGAATAAATAAGACCGAATAAACATGTAGAAGGCTCGTCGATTGCCAAGTTCGGACCAGGGTTCGAGTCCCTGCGTCTCCACTAAAAGGCCTAATAATCAAATGATTATTAGGCCTTTTCTTTTCTCCTAAACATTTGCATTGAACAGGATGTTTCAAAAATAAATTCTGTACTACAGTAAACATTAACATTCTTGTTCAGCTTTTCATGAGAGAAACACTTTTAGGTAACGATTTAATTGAAATTGAAAAACAAATTTGGCTTTTACTTAAACAATCCGTCAAAATAGCAAAGTCACCATTTCATCAAGCCTATGTGGCCACTATAAATAATAACTTTCCCGAGCAACGTACCGTAGTTTTAAGAAAGGTAAATATTGAAGAAAAAACACTTCGCTTCCATACCGATATTCGTTCTGAGAAAATCGAAAACCTAAGAAACAACAATTCGCTGAGTTGGCTATTTTATGATTCCGAGCTCAAGCTTCAGCTTAGAATTTATACGAAAGCCGAAATCCATTATGATGATGACTTAGCCAACATTGCTTGGAATAACTCAAGATTAGCCAGTAAAATGTGCTACACGACACATGCTAAATCAGGTAGTATTATAGCCGAACCAGAAGTTATTGACATTAATCAAAAAGATATTGAACCTGAATTGCTCGATTTTGCACGAAAAAATTTTTGTATAGTTGAAACCAAGGCAGCCGCAATGGATTTTGTTTTTCTGAATGCGAAAGGTAATAAAAGAGGATATTTTAATTATTCAACGGAAGACTTCCAATGGAGACAGATTTAGTTACAATATTTTTTTGGATTGAATACACATAAAATGTTAACTTACAAGCTCATTTCAGAATTCAATCCAATATTAAACTCTTCCTTAAATTATGAAATTAAAAGTTCTTGGTATTCTACTTTGTAGTGCTTTGTTATTCCAAAATTGCACCTCAAAAAAAGCAGAAACTACCACAAGCGATTCAACTACCACAGCAAACAAAATTGAAAAAACAAGCTACGGCCAGCTACCAACTGGCGAAAATGTTGACCTTTACACTCTAAAAAATAGCAGTGGAATGGTCATTAAAATCACCAATTACGGTGGAATTATCACCTATTGGTCAACGCCCGATAAAAATGGCAAGTATGCTGATGTGGCTTTAGGTTGTGATTCTTTAGGTGGGTATCTAAAAGGAGTGCCATATTTTGGGGCATTAATTGGTCGATACGGAAATAGAATTGCGAAGGGTAAGTTTACTCTCGATGGTAAGCAGTATGAATTAGCACAAAATAATGGTGTAAATGCCTTACATGGTGGAAAGAAAGGGTTTGATAAAGTTTTATGGGCTGCTACACCAACTGATGGCGAAGAACCACAACTAAAGCTCACCTACACTTCCGCTGATGGCGAAGAAGGTTATCCTGGCAAATTAGATGTAGAAGTAATCTATACATTACAGAAAGATAATTCTTTAAAAATTGACTATAAAGCAATTACTGATAAACCAACGGTTGTTAATTTGACGAATCACGCATATTTCAACCTCACAGGCGATTTTAGCAAAGAAATTCTCGACCATGAAGTAACACTTAATGCTGATAAATTTTTACCAGTTGATGAAACTTTGATTCCGACTGGTGAGCTCAAAGCAGTAACAGGAACACCATTTGATTTTACTAAATCATTTAAAATCGGTGCAAGAATCAATGATACAAAAGATGTTCAAATCAAATATGGTAAAGGATATGACCATTGCTGGGTTGCGACTGATTCGAGCAAGACTTTGAAAACTATTGCAAGTGTTTACGAACCAACTTCGGGCCGTGTAATGGAAGTTTTAACCACTGAGCCAGCCGTGCAGTTTTATACAGGTAATTTCTTAGATGGAGTTCCTGCGGGCAAAGGAGTTAACTATAAATTCAGAACTGGATTTTGTTTGGAAACTCAGCACTACCCAGATTCGCCAAATCAAGCTAAGTTTCCTACAACGGTTTTAAAACCAGGCGAAACTTACCAAACTACAACAGTCTATAAGTTTTCGGCTAAATAAAACACAAAAAGAGGTACACGACTTAAAGTTATGTACCTCTTTTTATATATTTTAAAACAGACTATTCGTTTAATAAACTCTCCATTCTTAGAGTCACTGCACGTTTGTGAGCTTCTAATGATTCGGCTTCTGCCATTAACTCTACGGTTCTTCCAATATTT
This sequence comes from Emticicia sp., assembly GCA_023254245.1. GTDB lineage: Bacteria > Bacteroidota > Bacteroidia > Cytophagales > Spirosomataceae > Emticicia. The sequence continues at coordinate 35,217 of JALQYE010000007.1, read as the reverse complement.
AAAATACCTTGTTTTGATATTTCTTGAAATGTAATTTTTTTCACAAAACTATCTACCGAAACCCCACTATAAGCCCTTGCATACCCATTGGTTGGCAGTGTATGGTTTGTACCTGAAGCATAATCTCCGCATGATTCTGGAGTATAATTACCTAAAAATATCGAACCAGCATTGATAATTTGTTCACCAATTTCATTATAATTTTCAACCGCCAAAATCAAATGTTCAGGAGCATATTCGTTGAGCATTTCTACACAATCTTGTTGACTTTCGAGTAAGATAATTTTTGAGTTTTCGATTGCCTTAGCCGCTAAGTCTTTTCTTGGTAAACGATTCAACTGTCCAGAAACGGCCAAGTTTACTGCAGAAACAAACTTTTTGCTTGTAGAAACTAATAACACTTGGCTATCAGAACCATGCTCGGCTTGAGAAAGTAAATCAGAAGCCACAAAAGATGGCACAGCTGAATCATCAGCCATTACAGCAACTTCCGATGGGCCTGCTGGCATATCAATCGCTACTCCTTCTTTGCTCAATAATTGTTTGGCAGCTGTTACATACTGATTTCCTGGTCCGAAAATTTTATAAACTTGCGGAATTGTTTCGGTTCCGTAAGCCATTGCAGCAATGGCTTGAGCACCTCCTACTCGGAAAACCTTGGTAATACCAACTAATTTTGCTGCGTAATAAATTGCAGGATGATTACTCGGCGAACACAGTATCCGTTCTTGACAATCAGCAATTTGAGCGGGAATGCCCAACATCAAAACTGTTGAGAAAAGCGGAGCAGTGCCGCCTGGGATATAAAATCCTACTTTCTGAATACCAACACTTTTTCTCCAGCATCTTACTCCTTCCATCGTTTCAATAACTTCGGGGGTTTGTTTTTGAGCTTTATGAAAAGTATGGATGTTTGTGTATGCTTGCTGTATTGCTTCTTTCAGCTCATCGGATAATTGGCTTTCAGCGGCATCAATTTCTTCTTGCGAAACTTGAAAATTCGATAATTCTACTTTATCAAATTTCAGAGCAAACTCTTTGAGTGCAGCATCGCCTTCAAGTTTTACTTTTTGAAGAATAGGTAATACTTTCTGCTCAATTTCTGCCATTTCCTGCACTGGTCGAGCAAGAAGTTGCTTCCATTCGGAGCGTTGTGGAAATGATATGATGTTCATTTATCTTTTTCTAAAAATTCTTTACTCAACGATTGTATCAAAAATCGTATCTAAATCTACCTCAAAACCTTGTAAAATTTGGCTTACTATCGTTTTTTCAGCAACGGGTAATGCTTGAAATTTTTCCCTTTCTAATATATATTGATGAACAACTTGCTCGTAAGGATATACAACCCAGTACTCTCTTACCCCTGCTTGCTCATAAATCTGAAATTTTTGAGTCATCTCTCTCCGTGAATTTCCGAGTGATAGAATTTCAATAACTAAATCAGGAGAGCCAACGCAACCTTGTTTTTTTATTTTAGTCTTATCACATATTACACACAAATCAGGTTGAACGACAGTTTCTCCTTCACCTTTAATTGATGGTAAATAGACATCAAATGGGGCAGCTATCACTTTGCAAGACTTCTTTTGTAGAAAGTATCCCAAATTGTAATGTAGATTACTACTAATTATTTGGTGTGTACTCGTCGGTGCAGGTGACATTTTAGCAATATAACCACGCAACAATTCAACTCTTTCTTGAAATCTCCACGAAAGATAATCCTTAAAGGTATAAGCCTTTGTGAGGTCTAATTGTTCGAGACTTGTTATCATGCTGATAAAGTTTTATTCAACAATCTGCTCAGTAAATCATTTTCTCAATTGGAATTACCAGAATCCCCTCTGCTCCTGCCGAACGAATGGCTTCAATATTTTCCCAAAACTGATTTTCTTCCAAAACCGAATGAATCGAACTCCAGCCTTCCATTGCTAATGGTACGATAGTCGGGCTTTTCATTCCAGGAATCATATTGATGATATCTTGGAGTTTATCATTCGGAGCATTCAACAAAATATATTTATAATTTTGTGCTGTTTGTACAGCTTTGATTCTAAACAACAATTTGTTGAGGGTATCATGTTTTGATTTTGCTAATTTTTTATTTGAAATCAAAATTGCTTCCGAGCGAAAAATTGTTTCTACCTCTTTCAAACCATTGCTCAAAAGTGTACTTCCCGAACTTACAATATCACAAACACCTTCGGCCAAACCAATGCTTGGGGCAATTTCGACCGAACCACTAATTTCGTGAATTTCGGCTTTTACTCCCTGTTCTTTCAAATAATTTGCAAGAATACGTGGATATGAAGTAGCAATGCTTTTTCCTTGAAAATCATCAACTCCTTTGTAGTCTACTCCACGCGGAACAGCTATCGACAAACGGCATTTAGAAAATCCTAAACGATAGGTTACCTCTGCCTTACGATTGGTTTCGACAAATACATTTTCACCTACAATACCAATATCGGCCACACCATCTTCTACGTATCCAGGAATATCATCATCTCTTAAAAACAAAAATTCCGCAGGGAAATTTGAAGAGGAAGTCTTGAGTTTTCCTGTACCACTTTCAAACTTTATTCCGCACTCTTTAAATAATCTAAACGAATCCTCGCTCAATCTACCCGATTTCTGGAGGGCAATTCTCAATATTGAATCTGTATTTGGCATTTGAATTGAAAAATTTCTTTGGTCAAAGCACAAAATTAACTTAATCGCTTGTCAATGACAAAATTATATTCGGTTATCCTTGAAAACATTTGATGTTATTGTAAAAAAAAAACTTTCAAAAAATTTTGAAAGTTAAATTTAAAACATATAAATTTACTTAAATAAATAGTGAATGCTTTCCTTATAATCTATAATGTAACCCAAAATGAAAAATTCTGTCTCACTCAATTCTGCTAAGTTTCGTAGTATCTTTTCAGTTAAAACAAAAAAAATCATCTCTTTCATCATTTTAGTCTGCATTTGCCTAATGGCAATTTTCAACTAAATCATTACGAATCATTTTAGGCTCTAATCTTAGTATTATCTCATTAAAAAATTTGTTCATTGATTTATCTTTGATATTTCTCATTAAAAACAGATTTAGTCTAAATGTCGTTATATGAATTTATATTGGCAATTAGAACACATCTTATTAGTACTTAAAAAACGAGACTACGCAAAAAGCAGCAAAATTAAGTAGGTACTTATTATTGATTGTTCAAAAAAGTCATTACAAGAAAATCAAAACACATCACCTAAAGTTCGTAATAAATAAATTTTTATTCATTTATTACATAGAATAACCACCAAAAACGCAATAAAAAAGCTTTTATTTAATTTTTGATACCGTTTGATAAGATTTTGGCACAGAATTTGAAAATCAATAATCAATATCGAACACATGGTTAATCTTACACAGTGAACCCAAAAATGACTAAAAAAATGAGAAAGGTTGTACTTTTAGCAGCTGCAATTGCTTACTTAGGTAGCAATGATGCCATCGCCCAGAGTAACTTAAAATCTATTGGTGCTCCAATCAACACAAGAGAGTATCGTGAACACGCATTTTCAATAAGTGGAGACGGAAAAACATTCGTATTTGTACAAGACCGTCCGGATGGTACAAAAGTATTTATGAGCTCCCGTGCTGACAAATCAGCTGCCTGGGAAACTCCTCAGCTCATTAAATCAATCACAGATAAAGTTCAGAAAGGCAAAATAATGGGCACAAGCCTCACCTATGATGGAAGAGAATTGTACTTTGACGCTATTTTTCCGAGTGGGTTTGGCGATAGAGATATTTTTTATGCAAAACGCATTGGAAACGAATGGAATGAACCTACAAATGTAGGTGAGCCACTTAATACGGCGATGTATGAAGGAAGTCCGAGCGTTTCGCAAGATGGTAAAATGTTATTTTTCGTACGTGAAAAATTTGAAAAATACCGTAATACAGAATCTTGTTATACGATTTGGGTAGCAAATAAAACGGATGATGGCACTTGGACAAATTTTGAGAAAATGAGCGAACCCATCAACTCTGAGTGTGAACGTGCAGTAACATTAATGCCCGATAGCAGAACGCTCATTTTTAGTTCAATCAGAGGTGGAGGTGCTGGTGGTTTTGACCTTTATCAAACCGAATTGCAAGAAGATGGTACTTGGACTTTCCCAAAAGATGTTGATTTCTTGAATACACCAAATAACGAAGAATACACCGCAATATCTGGTAATACAGAAGAAGTTTATATCGAAATTAAAGGAGATATTTATGTTTCGCCGCTTCCGAATAAGTTTAGAGGAGCAAGACAAGTACCTGTCAATGTAATGGTTGTCGATGCCATGACGAAGAAACCTATTGATGCTTCGGTTTTTGTAGCCATGAATAGCCGAAATTCGGCTTCATTCTCAGCTAAAAATGGCGTATCATTAATGCAATTAAAAGCAGGAAACAATTATACATTAGCTTGCGAAGCTCCAGGATATTTGCCAGCAAATCAAATAAAAGTTAGTCTTGAAAACGTGAATGGCACTGAAACAATCAACAATACGATTGAAATGATGCCTAAGAATATTGCCTATACAATTAGAGTGCTGGGGCCTGACAATAACGTTATCAGCAATGCGAAAATCAGAGTATTTGATTTAAGTAATAATCAGATTGTTCCGCTCGATATCAATAATAATACAAGGGTAGTATTTGGAAATCTATATGGTCTGACTGTATCGGGTGGTGGAAATGCTGACTATACAGGCAACTGGATTCCAGAAACAAACGATGCGGATGACAAATTTATCAAGACTATTAAACTTGAAGCTAAAACCATCAGTACTCCTGTTGTTGCAGCTGCAAAAGTCGATAAAAGGGAAAACCCTTATGTAAATGCTCCAGAGGTAGATATGAGTAAACCAACGGAAACCTTTAAATTGAAAAGTGACCCCAATATTTCGTTTGAAACAAAGAAGACATACACACTTAATGATGTGTATTTCGACCGAAACTCAGTTATTGTGAAATCGGAATATTATATTGACATCAATCGCTTAATCGAATTGATGACATTAAATCCAAAATTGAATGTGCAACTGTCAGGTTATTCGGATAGTGTTGGTGATGCAGTTATCAATCAAAAAATCTCGTTACGCCGTGCAAAATCTTGTGCAGATTATCTGAAAAGAGCAGGAGTTGACCCTAACCGAATGTTGGTTAAAGGTCTTGGCGAACAAGAAATCATCAAGGACTCTAAAGGCAAAGAAGATACTTCAAAAAGTCGAAGGGTAAGATTCATCGTGTATTAAGACCTTAAAAAATCGCTGCAATTTGCGGCGATTTTTTTTTGTCTTTTCAAAACGTAGGTTATTTCTATATTCTAATCTATTTTTGAAGAAAAAAGAATTATTGACCAATGAAAAAAATAGTCTCACTACTTTTATTTTTACTCGCTTTTACTCATACGTTTGCCCAAAAACTTACTGATAAACAAATCGCAGGCTATCTTGATGCACTCCAAAAAGAAGAAATCATAACTGAATTTGGCAAAGACGCATTCTTAAAAATTGTCAATAAAGAGGATAAATTATTCCAACGACGCTACGGCAGTGGCAGTGCCATTAGTCAATTTGGCAACAATCAAGTTCCTGATTCATTAATAAAATCTCGGACTGCCATCTTGGGCTTTTTAGGAGTATTTGAATTAATGAGAAATGTAGGTTCGGCGGTTGATGAGCTGGTACGTCTGCGAGAATTATCCGAAAAAATGTTGGGAGATAAAATGCTCTTTAAAACTGAAATTGAGGGAAATATTGCATTAAATAACCCATTAACATTTCTGGGACTCGAACAAAACCTCCGACCATCTAAAGCCAATTACTCAGAATTAGCAGCTAAACTCAAAGCAATAAATCTAATCGACGAAAAAGTCTATAACGAACTACTCATTTGGTTAAGAAAAGACCAAATCAAACTCATCAAAGATTTTGGCTTCTTTGTTTATGCCGCCCGACAAACCTATTTCTATGATAATTATAGTTCATTAAAAGCAAGCCAATATTCGTTAATTGATAGCTTACAACACAAAAATATGCTATCTATCAGTGATGCCAATACACTCAAAAATTCATACAAAGCATACGAACTGAAAAGCAAAGTTGAAATTATATCGCATTGCAAAAATGTAATCATGATTCCTGCCGAACAGAAAAACCTGACTCGAAGCGAAATATATGAATCTTATTGGAAAGAAATCAAGCAAAAACTTATTCCAAACTTTGACTTTAAAGACATTCAATTAACAGAAATCACGAAAATTGATGAGGGTAAATTGATGAATGTACCTTACTTTCCAATATTTGAAAGAAGTCAAAATAGGTTCAAGTTGAGTTATACAGTAAATGGCCGAACCTATACCCAAAAGGCAGATACCGACTTTTCGTTATTAAAAACAATCAAGAAAAGCTTACCACCTGATATTAGTATTGATTCTTCCATCATTCAATCTTACGCAACAGCTTTTTCGTTCTTGACAGGTTTTACGAGTAAAGATTTTCAATCAATCAATGATTTTTTAACCGACCAACATGATTCAAAAAGGATAATTGTTGTCGGAAATGACTACAATCCTTTTTTATCAGTTAGAGATGGACGCAAAGCTGTGCTATTGGTTGATAGCACTCAGAATGTTTTGTTTGAAGATAAAAATAAAACAAATCCAATATTTGAGGGCCTTTTTGGTACAAAAACAGATTTTTCAAACAAGCAAAGCCGAGATAGTCTAAATTCTCTGATTAAAGAGTTTCAAACGATTGGACTTATCTCTACAGCAGCGACATCGAGTATTGATAACGCCATTGTTGAATTGCGTTTTGAACCCAAAAATGCAACTAATATTAAACGAAATCTATTGAACCAATTTCCTGAAGTTATAGCTGAAATAAATCCACTCCCATCGAAGGAAAATGAACAAATAATGATGTTCAAAAACTTCATAGGTAGCTTAGAGAAAATTTCGCGGGGGGCATTTAAAGCCGAAAAAGTAAACGATAATTTTGAAACTGAAATTAAAAAAAGCCCCAAAAAAGAGCGAGAATTAATAGTTAGCTTTAAAATAAACGGCAAAAAATATGAGTCAAAAAATAAAATTGATAAGGCAAATGAAGAAGATGGAACCAGCAATGATAAATTTTCGCTAAATTTTAGTACACTATTTTTTAATACCCAAGATTGGCTCGAAGAAATTAACCGTGCATTAGAAGAAAACCACATTGATGGCACATTTTATAAAATCAATGTCCGCAAGGCTTTTACTTATGGAGGAAACGAAAATTATATATTCCTTACTAAAAAACAATCTGAGTACATTGAGAAAAAACATAGTGAAATATTGAACGACCCCGAAAAGCCAATTATGTATGGCGATTATAAACAACAAGTGGCAGCATTCAACATCGAAAACTTCACAAAAGCACTCAAAAGAGAAAAATTGCTGGCCGAAGATGCTGCAAAAGACCTAAAATCAGCCAAGGAACCATCGGATATTCTAAAAGAAAGTAAGCAAGTAGTTGTAATTGATATGAATGAACTTGCAGAGAAGTCGAACACCGAACTCTATGCATATATATTGCAGAAACTCAACGAAAAACTATTACCTAAAACACAGTTTAGTGAAATCAGGTATCTGAGAGATAAAACTGATAGTATTGAAACTGATTTTGAACAACAAAATATCTCAGCATTGATTGATGGAAAAAGTTATAAACAAACTTTAAACGTATCGTTAAAGCATACAATCAAGAGTAATTTAGATTCACTAAAAAAAGCAAATGCCAACTATTTTCCTTCAATTGGAGAGAATCAATTTAAAATTATAAACGATTATCTAACCGATATTGCTTCTCCTTATCGCTTGGTTATTGTCTGCGATTATCGTAGTCCGAAACTATCTTTTGTCTTGTTTGACAGTACACAAGCAAGCATCGTAGAGGAAACATTGCCCAACAACTATGTCGACTTTACGATGTACGGTACGAAATATAGTAGAGATAGTTTAAGTACGTTAATCGATGAACTAACACAAATTGAGTTGATTGGAAAAATGTCGAACCAAGAGAAAGATGATTTTATTGTAAACCTACGTAAATATCAAATCAATGGCCTTTCTGTTCTCGAAAACCTCAAAAACATCACTATACAATGCAATATTTGGGATGTTGAATCTTACAAGGATGTGTATAAATCGGTCATTGACTCGTTGAGTAAAATTTCTCGCAATCAGTTTAAACCTACCACCTTGACGGATAACTTCGCCAAAACGCTGAAGAAAAGTAATTATTCCGACCGTATATTTATGTATGGTTTTACGATGCCGAACGGAAAAAAATATGAAGAAAAACAATTTGTAAAAGCCTTACCAAAACCCAAAAATAAAGAAGAAAAGCTTACTTACGAATTATTTGACTTTGATACAGCTAAACTCGTTGATTTAGTGAATCGTGCGATTGCTGAAAATCATTCGTCAGATGGGATGTTTTATCAAGTTTATTCCGAAGCAGATATAGAAGAATCAATCGGCCCGAGATTCATTTTCCTTACTTCTAAGCAATATCGTTGGTTGAAAACAAAATTCCCAGAAATTTTTGAAACCTATGACAACGAACCCGAAAATGATATTGATGAACGAAAAGAAGAAAAATAACCCAATCAACCCTATACTATGAAACTTAAACTATTAATCGGCTTAGCGATATTTATTATTGCTTCATCTCTTCAAATTAAATCTTTACCTGATGATGTAGATTGGGCTGAGTATTTAGGTGGTGCCGACCGAAATCATTATTCAACCTTAACTCAAATTAAGCCTGAAAACGTTGATAAACTGCAAGTTGCATGGACTTATTCGACACCTGATTCGGGGCAAATGCAGGTAAATCCAATTATTGTTGGTGGAGTTTTATATGGCGTAACCTCTGCTGTTCAGGCATTTGCACTTGATGCAACAACGGGTAAAGAAATTTGGCGTTTTGGCGACCCACTAAAAAACTGGGCGAGTACAAGTCGTGGTGTGGCATATTGGCAAGATGGGGAAAACAAAAGAATCTTATACACTGCTGGGCCTAACCTTTGGGCTTTAGATGCTACAACAGGAAAACCAATTGAATCGTTTGGTGATAAAGGAAAAACAGATTTGCACACAGGTTTACCCGAAGTTGCCCAAAACAAGTTCGTGATTTCAAATACTCCAGGAACAATTTTTGAAGATTTAATTGTAATGCCTCTTCGGCTCTCTGAAGGTGCAGATGCCGCTCCTGGAGATATTCGAGCATTTAATGTTAAAACTGGCAAATTGGTTTGGGCTTTTCATACAATACCCTACCCAGGTGAATTTGGCTACGAAACCTTTCCGAAAGATGCTTACAAAAACACATACACTGGTGCAGCTAATAACTGGGCAGGGATGTCTGTTGATAGAAAAAGAGGAATAATCTACGTACCGACTGGCTCAGCAGGCTACGATTTCTACGGAGCCAATCGAAAAGGGCAGAATCTCTTTGCAAATTGTCTTTTAGCTCTTGATGCACGAACAGGCAAACGTTTATGGCACTTTCAAACAACACACCATGATATTTGGGACCGAGATTTACCAGCTCCTCCAAACTTAATGACAATTACTCGAAACGGAAAGAAAATAGATGTGGTAGCTCAAGTTACTAAACAAGGTTATGTTTTTGTTTTTGACCGAGTAAATGGCAGACCGATTTTTCCGATAAAAGAAATGCCTGTTCCAAAATCGACATTAACAGGAGAAATTACTTGGCCAACTCAACCCATTCCAACTAAACCAGCCCCATTTGCTCGCCAATCAAATAGTTTAGATGAATCGCAGATTAGTCCCTACGCCGAAAATCGAGCAGAATTAGTACAAAATTTCAAGAAATATAAAACTTCTCTATACCACCCAGGCACAAAAGAAGGCACAGTTATTCTACCTGGCTATGATGGTGGTGCAGAATGGGGTGGTGCAGCCGCTGACCCCGAGGGAATACTTTATGTAAACGCCAACGAAATGGCGTGGATACAAACTATGGTAAAAACCCCAAAAGAAGATAATACTGCAAACCTCAGTACAGGCGAAAAACTTTATGCTTCGTATTGCAACACCTGTCACGGAAACGACCGTAAAGGAAATCCTAAATCCAATTATCCTTCATTGATTGATATTTCTAAAAAACGAGATAAAGCTTATGTCAGTAATATAATTGCAAACGGTAAAGGAATGATGCCTGGTTTCACGGCCCTTTCAGCTAATGAAAAACAAGCAATAGTATCTTTTTTATTCGGTGATGAGAAAAAAGAAATAGGAACAGCAGCAACCATTTCAAAACCTGTATATTTACCTTTCAAAAGCACTGGTTATAATAAATTTTTGGATAATAAAGGTCTACCTGCTATCTCTCCACCGTGGGGAACCATGAGTGCGATTAATTTGAATACAGGGGAATTTCTATGGAAAATACCTTTTGGTTTTGAAGAGAGTCTCAAAGAAAAAGGCATCACTAATACAGGTACTGAAAATTATGGTGGGCCAGTCATCACTGCCAGTGGATTGTTGTTTATAGCTGCTACCAAAGATGGAATGTTTAGAGCGTTTGATAAAAAAACTGGTAAATTACTATGGGAAACAAAATTACCAGCAGCAGGATTTGCAACACCATCTACTTATCAAGTAAATGGCAAACAATATATAGTAATTGCTTGTGGAGGCACGAAACTTGGCACTAAAAAAGGAAATCAATATGTTGCTTTTGCTTTGCCGTAAAACCTTTTTTTTCATCATAGGTTAAGCTACTAACCCTTCATGTATTTACGTGAGTTTTTTTTTATTGGATTTAACATAAAAAATGCCGAAAACTGTAATTTTCGGCATTTCAAATATTATTATGAACATTATAGGCTTCTACGTTTTACTTTAATCACATCTTGGTAAACATTGCCATCAGAAACAACTTTTACAAAATATTTTCCTTTCGGTAATTGACTGATGTTATATATTTTTTCAAAGTTACTTACATTATAATACCTTGTACCATATACCAAATTATCGTGAATATCTCTGATTTCAACTTCTAAAGTTTTTACTTTCTTTTCAGGTACTTTTACTTCAAATCTTTTATTTGAGTATTTAATTTCAGGACGGTCTGCATCTTTAGCGAAAATTGGTTGGCTAATCATGGCAGAGAGTATCAAGGCAGGTAAAAGATTCTTCAATTGCATAATCGTGCTGGTTTATTAAGATGATATTGTTTTAGTGAAAACAAAGCCAATATCATGCCAATCGAAGTTGGTTTTACTTTTTTATTTGTGCCCGAGAATCTATGATTTTTTGAGCAATTTTTGCAGAACTCATGCTAATATCTCTAAGAATACCCGTTAAAGGTAAATTAAAACCTAAAAAGTATAATCCTTTGTAGGTTTCAGTATCATTCCACATCTCTTTCGGGTAGGCACGCTCATTAAGTAAAGGCACAATATTTTTAACTATTTTTTCTAAGTGTGCATGATACCCCGTTGCCAACAAAACAACATCAAACTTGATATGTTGGCCATCTTTAAAAACTACTGAATCATGTGTAAACTCCTGAATATCAGGCAAAACAATGATATTTTTTTCTTTAATTTGTTGTAGCGTACCGACATCAATCACGGGTACTTTACCTTGTTTTCGGAGCTGTTCGGATGGAGCAAGTGGCGAAATAGGAATACCCGTATCTTTCATCGAACCAGTTGAAAGACGCTTAAAAATCTTAGAAATAAAATCGTAAAACGAATTACCAAATTTTGAAAGAAAGATAGCCATTCCTTGAGTCGAATGTCCTAAAAATTCTCTGTTGACAATATTGACGGGATTCCGAATCGAGACAAAAGTTTTCGCTCCACTTTCGTATAAATCAAGTGCTATTTCAGCTCCTGAATTACCATAGCCAACCACCAAAACATTCTTACCTGCATAACATTTACCATTTTTATATTGGTTAGAATGTATGATTTCTCCCTCAAACAAAGCATCATTAATAAAATGTGGAACCTTTGGGACTCGATTATAGCCAGTCGAAACGATTACATTTTCAGCCAAAAACTCATCTGTTATGGTTTTTACGTGCCAAACACCCTCTTTCTTTGTTATATCAATAACTTCTTGCTTATAAATTGGATGAATTTTAAAATGCTCAATGTACGATTCAAGATACTGAATATACTGGTCTTTCGGCACAAAAGTTGGGTAATCAGCAGGAAATGGCAAATGTGGTAAGGCCGAGTGAATTTTATCGGTATGCAATCTGAGACGGTCATAATGATTCCGCCATTCGTTGCCTACATTTTCTGATTTTTCGAGAAGTATAAACGGAACACCCAATTTACTCAATCGTCCCGCAATAGATAACCCCGAAGGCCCTGCACCGATAATTATATTTTTATGTATCGTCATTTTAGCTTTTTATTGTAATAATTGTATTATTCAGCTCAAATTCATAGCTTAAATCTAAATCTCGCATGGCATTTATTAAAGCTATTCTTTTGAACTTCTTTAGGTCTTTTATTGCAATTTCTTCTTCAAAAAGTAATTGATTATCTATTAGGTATTCTCTTTTTGTTCCTAAAAGTAGATAGGTATTCGGCGTAAACCATTTTGTGCCATCAAAAAAGGCTACATTGGCATAAGTTGCATCGGTAAGGAAGCCATATTGAGTAATAATTACATCATCAGCTTTTGGATAAAGATTTAATAAATTCTGAAATACACTTCTATCTTCATACTTAAATTCGTATTTAAATGAGTGATATTCATCTAATTGTATGATTCTCGGATGCTTAAAATTGTATTCAAAAAACTCTACTTTACTAATTTCCTCGTCATAACTCACACGGCATCGATACAGCCCCTCGCCTACCCAATCAGGAATTTCTATGATATTTTCAAAATCAAAATCGCCAATTATTCCAAACAAGTTTTCCAACGTCCATCTTACCCTACAGTTATGGTAAAAAAGATTATGTAATTGCCGATTCTGGCACTTAATTGTTTCAAATAATAGGGACATAAATTTTCTGAATCATTTCTTGATACTCATTTTCAGCACTACTTCGGGCAGTTATTCCGCCTCCACTTTTATAAACTAAACCATTTTCTGTTTTTTCGATAAAACGAATCATCACGCCCGAATCAAAAATTTTCCCGTCAAAAATTCCACAAATCCCAGTATAAAAGCCTCTTCGGTAGCCTACTTCTCCGAATCTGGTCGAATAGGTGTACTTTTCAGCTTCATTAATAATAGCCAAAGTTTTATCTTTTGGAGCACCCGAGATTGAACCAGCAGGTAAAAGTGCGTAGATGGTATCACCCAAATTCTGCTGCCAATCATTTGATAATAAACCACTTACTTGTGAACTCACCTGCAATATCTCTTTATTATCGCTGGTCTGAATTTTATCAATATACCTAAATTTCTCGACCCAAACCTCATTGGCTACTTTACTAATATCGTTTCTTATTAAATCAACAATCGTTGTATGTTCATAAAACTCTTTTTTGTCAGTTAAAATGATGTTTTCGGCATCGGGGATGGTTGCATCAATCGTCCCTTTCATTGGAAATGACGAAATCTTCCCAAATTCATCTATTTGAACAAAAATCTCGGGTGAAAAACACACAAATTTGTCGTCAAGTAACACTTTATAGCGAGCTTCACTTCGCTCAAAAATCTCATGTAAATTTATATTTAGCTCAATTTCCGTTGCACAAGTTAAATTTGTCAGAAAACTGTTCCCGAGTAAGATATTAGTTCGAACAAGTTCAAATGCTGGTTGATATTCTTCCAATGAAATGGGAAACTTCTTTAATGTAATCTGAGAATTTTGTTTCTTAGAAATTATATGGTTTGAAACCCCATTTATCCAATATTTTACCTTTTCTGAATTTAAGTTTTTGAGTGGACAAATCATCGACTCCTCACCCTCAAAATCACTAATCATCAAAAAAGGGATTTTATTTGAGGCTAAATCATTAATTTCTTTTATACTTTCTGCTCTATTCAATTTCACTTTAATTAATGTTTGATACACCTTTTCTATTCCTCTAACTTAATCTCAGCGTTTTTCATTCAAAAAATTAACAAAAGCAACGAAGGATTATTAAAACGATTGGCTTATAGTTTTGTCGCTTAAAAATCAGCGTTAGCAATTGTTTTTAGCTAATTCGGCTATTCTCACCACAAAAATAGTATTAGTTTTGTTTATTGAGTAAAATTTGTCAAATTCGCAATATCATTCATTCATCAAACATCTTAAACCTACTCCATGAGAAAACTTCTTACTTTAATCATTGTTTCGCTCATCTCTGGTTCTGTTTTTTCTCAAGTCACCTTTCAACGAAATGGCGTCTATGACGAAAGACCATCGCAGTATGCTTTCAAGAATGCCACCATTGTAGTTGATGCTCAGACAGTTCTTGATAATGCCATGATTTACATCAAAAATGGTTTTATCGAGTCAGTTGGCAAAGACCTTCAAGTACCAGCAGGAACTGTAGTCTATGACCTAAAAGGTAAAAGAATTTACCCTTCACTGATTGACATTTACTCTGACTACGGAATGCCCGAAATTCAACGCCCAGCAGGTGCAGGTCGAGGATTTGGAGGAGCCCCGCAACTCGAGTCTAATAAAAAAGGTGCTTATGATTGGAATCAAGCTGTAAAACCTGAAGTTGATGCAACAGCCGAATTTAAAGTAAACGCCGCAAAAGCAGAAGAAATGCGTAAAATAGGTTTCGGAAGTGCTGCTGTACACATTGCCGATGGTATTGTTCGTGGAACTTCGGCGTTTGTTTCTTACGCTGACGATAAAGAGAACAATGTACTCTTAAAAGCAAAAACATCAGCCCACTATTCACTTAATAAAGGAACATCAACACAAACTTATCCAGTTTCGTTGATGGGTGCGGTAGCTCTACTCCGTCAAACATATTATGATGCAGAGTGGTATAAAAAAGGTGGAAAAGCCCAGGAGAAAAATCTATCTTTAGATGCTTTCAACGAAATGCAGTCGCTTCCACAAATTTATGAAGCAACTGATAAACTGGCAGTTTTAAGAGCCGATAAAATTGGCAAAGAGTTTGGCGTTCAGTATATCATTAAAGGTGCGGGTGACGAATACCAGCGAATTGATGAAATTAAAGGTTTAGGGAATTCTTTAATCATTCCTCTAAATTTCCCTTCGGCCTATGATGTTGAAGACCCATTCGATGCCTCAATGGTAAGCCTTACCGAAATGAAACACTGGGAAATGGCTCCTGCTAATGCCAGCATTTTGGCTAAAGCAGGTGTAAATTTTGCTTTTACAACCTCAGGCTTAAGAAATAAAACAGAATTTTGGACAAATCTTCGTAAAGCAATCGAATACGGTTTACCAGAAAATAAAGCTCTTGA
The DNA here is from genome assembly GCA_023254245.1 of Emticicia sp. Classification (GTDB taxonomy): domain Bacteria; phylum Bacteroidota; class Bacteroidia; order Cytophagales; family Spirosomataceae; genus Emticicia. Next base: position 19,749 of record JALQYE010000007.1, on the reverse strand, counting down.
AGCTCTTACCTCTGCCCCTGCCAAATTATTGAAAGTAGATAACATGGTTGGTAGCTTGAAAAAAGGAATGTTGGCTAATTTTATTATTACATCTGACAATCTTTTCAATAAGGATAATGTAATCTACGAAAACTGGGTGCAAGGCAAGCGTTATATCTTGAGCGATATGAATGTTACTGATATTAGAGGTGTTTATGATTTAAAAATTGATGATAAATCCAATTACAAACTTAATATTACTGGAAAAATAGACAAGCCTGACTATCAATTTATTGCAAACGATACTGTAAAAACTACTCCAAAAGTTAGCCGTATCAGCGACTTGTTGACAATCACAACCAAACTTGATAAAAAAGATGCTAACGAAACTCGATTGAGTGGATATTATGATGGTAAGAACATCAAAGGTGATGCAATTTTGGGTGATGGCAGACAAGTTAAATGGGAAGCTGCTTTTAAAGAAGCTACCAAAGCAGAAGTTGCTAAAAAAGATACAGCCAAAGCAAAAGTCCCTCAAGTTGGAAAAGTTCTTTATCCTTTCACAGCTTATGGCAGCGAACAAAAGCCACAACAAGAAACTCTTTTAATCAAGAATGCAACTGTTTGGACCAACGAAAAAGAAGGAATTGTAGCAAATACTGATGTTTTATTGCAAAACGGAAAAATTGCTCAAGTTGGCAAAAACTTAACTGCTCCAGCAGGAAGTAAAACTGTTGATGGAACTGGTAAGCACTTAACAAATGGTATTTTTGATGAACACTCACACATAGCTTTATTCTCAATCAATGAAGTTCAAAGTGTTTCATCTGAAGTGCGTCAAGAAGATGCCATAAATTCGGATGATATCAATATCTACCGTCAATTGGCTGGTGGTGTTACATCTTCACAATTATTGCACGGTTCGGCCGACTGTATCGGTGGCCAATCAGCACTTATCAAATTGAAATGGGGCGAAAATCCAAACAATTTACTTATCAAAGGTGCCGATGGCTTCATTAAGTTTGCTTTGGGTGAAAACGTAAAAAATGGAAACAACCCCTCACCATCGGGCCGTTTCCCTCAAACACGTATGGGTGTTGAGCAAGTATTTACAGATGCTTTCCAACGTGCCAAAGAATACGAAAAAGCATGGAAAGAATACAACGCCCTCGCCAACAAAGCAGGAGTTACACCACCACGTCGTGAAATTGAATTAGATGCCTTGGTTGAAATCCTTAATAAAAAGCGTTTCATCACTTGTCACTCATATGTGCAGTCTGAAATTAATATGTTAATGAAAGTTGCCGAATCTTTCAACTTCAATATCAATACTTACACGCACATCTTAGAAGGCTATAAGGTAGCTGATAAAATGAAAGAACATGGCGTAAATGCTTCGACATTCTCTGACTGGTGGGCTTATAAGATGGAAGTAAAAGAAGCCATTCCCCATAATGCAGCAATTCTAACTAAAGTTGGAGTAACAACAGCTATTAATTCAGACGATGCAGAAATGGCACGTCGATTAAATCAAGAAGCAGCAAAAACTGTACTTTATGGAGGCATGAGCGAAGAAGAAGCATGGAAAATGGTAACGCTGAATCCTGCTAAAATGCTACATTTAGATAATCGTCTGGGAAGTATCAAAGTTGGCAAAGATGCCGATGTTGTACTTTGGAACAACAATCCTCTTTCAATCTACGCTCGTCCAGAGAAAACAATTATCGACGGAACCGTTTATTTCGACATCGAAAAAGATGAGCAAATGCGTGAAAATTTAGCGAAGGAACGCAACAGAATCATGTTAAAAATGCTTACTGAAAAAGCATCGGGAAATCCAACTCAAAGAGCCATGCCAAGAAGAAATCAGCACATTCACTGTGATACCATTCTCGAAATGGGTGATACTGAAGAGTGTAGCAGATGTGCATCGGGTGGGCGTATTTTCGGTGCAAATTTATTTCACGGAACTGAGTAATTCTCTCTAAACCAACAAAAAAGGCCTTGATAATTTCAAGGCCTTTTTTGTTTATAAGTGTAAATAATACAATTATAAATAAAAATAGTTATATTATAAAATTAACGTAGTTAAATATACTCATTTTTAAAAAAAATTAACAACTCGTATTTAATTAATAAAGTTACAAGGCAAAAAGTCAATTTTTTATTCCGCATTATTGATATAAAATAAAATATTATTCTGATTATTTGCATTTTAGGAAACATTAATCATAACTTCGCAATTGTTAATCTAAACAAAAACCAAATAAACACTTTAATTTTATGATGAAATTTTTCACCAACTCGGTGTTAGTGGGCTTGCTATTTTTAAGTACCACCCTATTAGCACAAACACGTTCTATTAACGGAACAGTCAAGGATGCAAGTGGCTCAGGAATTCCTGGAGCTGGCGTCAAAATCAAAGGAACTACCAAAGGAACTTCTACTGATGGTAATGGTTCATTTAAACTTGATGTTGCAGCCGATGCCACTTTAGAAATATCTGCTATCGGATATGAAACCCAAAGTGTAAATGTTCCAGCATCAGGCGATGTAAATGTGACACTTAAAGATGCAGCTACATCCCTCGACGAAGTTGTTATTTCAGTGGGTAGCCGTAACTCGAAACGAACGCTGACCGACACGCCACTTCCAATTGACATTGTTTCTACCAATGATTTGAAAAGTACAGGTCAAACAACGTTTGACAAAGCCCTTCAGTATCGTGTTCCTTCTTTCAACACAGTCCAAACCCCAGTAAATGATGCAACCTCATTGCTCGACCCATACGAAATCCGTAATATGGGACCAAGCCGTACATTGATTTTGATTAATGGAAAACGCAAAAATTCAAGTGCATTGACTTATATTCAGACTTCTCCAGGTCGTGGCGAAAGTGGTGCAGATATTTCGGCAATTCCAACAGAAGCAATCAAACGTGTTGAAATACTACGTGATGGTGCTTCTGCTCAGTACGGTTCAGATGCGATTGCAGGTGTAATGAACATTATCTTAAAAGACAAATTTGAGTATGGTTCGGTTACATTAAATACGGGTGTAACTCACAAAGGTGATGGTGGTATTGTTGGTTTTACACTCAACAACGGTGCTAATTTTGGAGAAAAAAGCTATATTAACTATACAGTAGCTTTATCGCACGTTGGATTAGCGAATCGCCCAGGAGTTGTAAGTGCCGAAGCCGAAGCAGACGGGGATTTAGGATTTGGGGTTCCTCTCTCACAAGTACAAGCCTTCTTAAAATTGAAACCAGATGCTGGAAATATCAATGGTGCTCCTGAAACTGCTGCTGCAAAATTTGCAGTCAATGGAGGCTTTGGTTTAACTGCCAATACTGAATTGTACTATACTGGTGCTTATGTATTCAAAAAAGTAAATAGCTTTGCCAACTATCGTACTCCATACTGGAGACCAACCGATTATGGTTTATTGACTCCAGCAGGTAGCCCATATTTGGGTTATGTTCCAACTTTTGAAGGTGATTTGAATGACTATAACGCCACGATTGGTGTTCGTTCAGAGAAAAATGGTTGGAAATCAGATGTTAGTTTTACAACTGGCGGAAATAAACAAGTTTACACAGTTAGTAACTCTGTAAATCGCGGATTAGGAAAAAATAGTCCTATCCAATTTAAACCAGGTGGTTATGCTTTCAGCCACAATGTAGGCAATATTGATTTATCAAAAGCTTTAAGCGAAAAAGTAAATCTTTCGATGGGTAGTGAGTTTAGAGCAGAGAATTATACTATCATTGCTGGTGATACCGCTTCTTATGCCACTGCTCCAGGAGCTGACTCTTTCCCAGGTACAAATGCTGCCAATGCTAAAACCTCAACTCGTTATAACTTTGGGGGATACGTAGGATTAGGATTCGACATTACTGAGAAATTCCTGATTGATGGTACTGCCCGTTTAGAGAAATACAGCGATTTCGGAAATGCGTTCGTATGGAAAATTAGTACAAGATATAAATTAGCTGACGATAAGGTAACACTTCGTGCCTCAATCTCAACTGGTTTCAGAGCTCCCTCGATGGCCCAAAGCAACTTACAATTGGCTCAGGCAAGTTTTGTTCCTGGCCAAGGAATTCAAACAAAAGGTATCGTAAATAATTATAGCCCACAAGCTTTCTTATTGGGTGTACCAAAATTAAAAGCAGAAAACTCTCTTAACTTTACCGCAGGTTTAGGTATTAATCCAAACAAAAACTTTAGTGCTACTTTAGATTTTTATAGCATTAAAGTCGATAATAGAATTATCTTGAGTTCAGAGATTGCAGCAGGAAGTGGTTCACAAGCTGCCGCTTTAAACAAAATCTTGAAAGACAATGGCATTGTTGCCGTCAGTTTCTTTGTAAATGGTATGAATACCCTCACCCAAGGTTTGGACTTTGTAGCTAACTACAAAAACGTGGTTATGGGCAAAGGCAAATTAGCATTTAATTTTGCTGGTAACTATACTATCAAAAATGAAAAAGTTGGTGAAGCCTTGACACCATCATTAATCAAATCGGCAGGACAATCAATCATTGATGCAACGCAAGAAGCATTATTACTTACTTCACGCCCTAAATACAAAGCAATTTTAGGTATTGATTATGTTGTTGGTAAAATGAATTTTAACCTAAATAATACTTTATTTGGGCCTACAACGTTCCGTCAAAATGGATTAGATTCAAATCTAAAGACAGTATTTGAGCCGAAAGTTGTTACTGATTTGGGGGCAAATTTCCAATTGGGCAAGAGTGTAACTTTAGGCTTAAATATTAATAATATTTTCAATGTAATGCCTAAGTGGAAATTAGTTGCATTAAATGCAGCTGGCGAATCTGTATTGAAAGACCCTAAACAGGTATTTATCAATACAAACTTAATTACATTCAACGGTCGTTATTCAAATGTCACTTATGATGGCTCACATTTTAGCCAGTTAGGTACAACATTTGCTGCTAATTTGAATTTCAGATTTTAATAATCTCCAGAATAAGTCAAAAAAATCCTCCAAAGTGAATTTTGGAGGATTTTTTATATTTCATAACCATTGATACATCACAAAAGCATCGACTAAACCGAGACTTTGATGCTGAAAAACTTTAGGTAAACGGCCAATAATTTCAAATCCGCATTTTTGCCAAAGCCTTACCGCTACCTCATTCGTGCTTACTACTATATTAAACTGCATCGCTTTAAAACCCAGACGACGTGCTTCGTCTAATGAAAATCTACACATAGTTTCTGCGATACCCTTTCCTCTTTGATTTGGGTGGACTAAATAACCCGCATTGGCTACATGTGCCCCTAAATCAGGTTGATTTTGCTTGATATAAAATGTGCCTACAATTTGATTATCAATTTCACATACATACGCATATTTATCATCGGCTGACCAATAAGCCAGCATCTTCTCTTTTGTGGAATCGGGTGCAAAGACCAATGTGTCGCCAGCTTTAACCACTAAATGCAAGATTTCCCAAACAGCTTCTGCATCTTTTTGTTTATCGAAACGTCTAATATTCATGTTATACCTTTTTTACAATAAAAAAATTATCATCCCACGCATACGATTGCTTAGGTAAAATTTTCACTAATTCAAAACCAGTGATTTTAAAAAACAAACTTAATTCTTCTTTTAAAAACGCCCGAAGCGTCGAAAAATCTTCACCGATTTTTTCGTATTCACCAATATTACTTTTTAGATAATATTCCGACTCCCAATCCCACGTCCAGCCAGATTGTAAATTCTTCTTGCTCTTACTTATTCGTTTGTATTCGTTCGAACCAAAAGTTGCCATTAGCGTATCCAATTTTTCATTCGTAAAATCAATAAATAACTTGCTGGCATCAATGGCATCAAACATCAATAGCCCGCCTTGTTTTAAACTTTCAGCAATACAGTTAAATGTATTAATTAAGTCATTATTAGTGGTTAAATAGCTAATGCTTCTCCCTGTTAGGATAACACAATCTTGCTTTTCTTCCAGCTCAAAACTTCGGGCATCAGCTTGTCGAAATTTAGCCAATGGAGCCGTCTTTTGGGCAATTTTCAGCATTTCATCAAAGAGGTCAATTCCAAGATATTCGTATCCTGCTTCATGTAATCTTTTGGCTAAGTTTCCAGTACCACAACCAATTTCAACAACGCTCGTAATCTGGTTTTCTCTTAAATACTTATCGTAAAACTTAAACTCTTCGTCGTAATCAAACAGGGTTTGATATATTTCATGATAAACATTCGCTAAATTTGTATATAATTTACTCATAATTTCGCCCTAAGAAGCTTTTTTAGTTATTCGGAAAATTTAAAAATAAAACTTTTTTCTGAATAATAAACTTACTTTTTAGTGTGTTGTATGAATATGTAATTAAATAGAAAACATATTTGGAATTACCCGTATTTTTCACAAAATTTGTTCATCAAACTAAAACCTGCTCAATGAAAAAACATTTATCACTTCTAAGCTTACTATTAATAAAATTTGGCGTTTTTGCCCAAAACCCTGCACCTGCGGCTCCGCAGTCAAAACCAATTGCATTGATTGGAGGAACAATACATATTGGTGACGGAAAAATCATTCAGAACGGTACAATTGTTTTCGATAAAGGAGTTATTACTGCCATTGGCGATGCCAACACAAATTTTGATAAAAACGCAACTGAAGTTATAAATGTTGCAGGTAAATCTGTTTATCCTGGCATCATCGCTCCTGCTGCTTTGCTTGGTTTAGTTGAAATTGGCTCGGTTCGCTCAACTTTCGACCAAGCCGAAACAGGTCAATTCAACCCAAATATTCGTGCTTTAATTGCACACAATACTGATTCGGAGGTTATCCCAACGGTTCGTGGCAATGGTGTTTTGATTGGACAAACCACTCCCGAAGGCGGAATTATTTCGGGAACATCATCTGTAATGGAATACGACGGCTGGAACTGGGAAGATGCAGCTCTAAAGAAAGATGATGGCGTTTGGTTGAACTATCCTGCTTTGATTTCTCGTCAGTTTAGTCCAGAAGAAGCAAGATTTGTTGTAAAAAAGAACGACAAATACATTGAGCAAAAAAATGAGCTTCAAGGATTTATTGCCGATGCTCTTGCATATAGCGAAATAAGCAATCCAAACCCAAAAAATGCTAAACTTGAAGCTATGAGAGGTTTATTTGATGGCTCGAAAAAACTTTACATTCGTACAAACTACGGTAAAGAGATAATTGAAGCCTGTCAGATGGCTCAGAAATTTAAAATCAAAAATATTGTAGTTGTGGGCGGTGAAGAAGCAGATTTAGCTCTTGATTTCTTGAAAACCAATAACATTCCAGTGATTGTTTCGCCAACACACCGATTGCCAAATAACTCAGATGAAGACGTTTGGAATCCGTATAAACTTCCAAATCGTTTGATGAAAGCAGGAATTCTTACGGGTATGTTTTATACTGAAGAATTTTATAAAACTCGTAATCTACCATTCGTAGCAGGAACAAGTGCAGCTTTTGGCATGGATAAAGAAGATGCATTAAAAATGATTACCCTCAATAATGCCAAAATCTTAGGAATCGACAAACAAGTTGGTACACTCGAAGTTGGAAAACTTGCTACTATTGCGGTTTCGGAAGGAGATATTTTGGATATGAGAACTAACAAAGTAAGCTACGCATTTATCAGAGGTAAAAAAATTGACCTTGACGATAAGCAAAAGAGGCTCTACAAAAAATACGTTGATAAATACGGAATCGGCGGAAAATAAAAGATGAATGAAATAGAAAAGGGTTACTTGGGTAATCCTTTTTTTATACCCAAAACACAAAGATTATTTATGACAGCAGGTTTTTAGAAAATTAATTGTGGAAGAAAATGCATGACTGTTCGGTAGATTAAGCAGTAAAAATATTTATATTGCCAAAAATGATTAAGTGGTATCATTTTTGTGCTATAAACACCTAAAAAAAGGATTTTTACAGATGTTTATTAAAACACATGTAAATAACCAAGGAAATAGCATATATGTGGTCTCTTAGACAAGAGGGGCAAGTTTCATGCCAAGAGATTAGAAACAAATAAATTTTGATTTTTCTTTATAAATCAGCTAAAATGTTTCTTAACGTATATAGTACAAATACTATGCCAAAGCACACACAACAATATAACCTATACTATTGAGATAATTACTATTGAGTGAACCATTAAAAAAGTTAAAATGATTAACTTCGTACCCTTCGAAATCTCTATTATTGAGATGAATCAAATGGTAAGTAGAGATTTCGGCTTATGCAGCAATTTCTACTTGCCTAAACTTGCAGCTTCACTGTTTAAGTATCTCTATGTATTTATAGTGCAAATTATGTGCCATGCTTTAGAGCGTGCCAAACTTTTCTGAAAACTTTTTTTTCAGAATTGGCTATCTAATCGTACGATAAATCGGATTCATGACAGCAACTTAACAAGAAAAAAATTGTATATAAATTAAATATTGAGTGTAATCTTTTTAAAACAACTAATTAAAATTCTAATGAAAAATTTTGACCAATTTGAAATCTCTTCGAGCGAAATAAACACTATTGATGGGGGTACATTCTGTTTTGGCTTTAATCTAAGTTTTAGTTATTGTGCTCCAAAAACTACTTACTGTGCCCCCCCAACAACAGCTTGTACAACACCAACATATACTTGCCCAACTCCCACACCAACAACTTGCACCACCACTAAAACTTGTACAACACCAACTACGAGTTGTCTACCATCAGCAGTTGGAGCAACTGGCTATTGATAAGTAAATTAAAATTGAGTGATATAAAAACAGTGAACCTTTTTGAAACCTTTTAAACATGATAGATATGAAAACTTTTGACCAATTTGAAGTAACATTAAACGAAATGAACAGTGCAGAAGGCGGAACATTCTGCTTTGGTTTTAACTTTAGTTTTAGTTACAGTTATTGTATCCCGAAAATTACAAGCTACATTCCTAAAACTACCTGTTACACACCAACTTGTCCACCTCCTCCAACCACTTGTACAACAACTTGCACCCCGCCTACTCCAGTTTGTTTACCATCACAAGTAGGAACCTCAGGAAATTAAAAATAGTAAAATAATTGTGAACCTTTTTAAAACTAAAACAAAATGAAAAATTTCGAACAATTTGAAATCTCAGCTAACGAAACTAATAACGTTGCAGGTGGTACTTTCGGACTATTAAGCTTATTAGGAACTTGTCTTCCAAAGACAACCTGTTATACAGTTCCTACATGTCCACCACCAGCTCCAACACCTTGCTACACAGTACCAACGTGTCCAACAGTTCCAACATGTCCGACACCTACGACAACGCTTTGTAAGCCAACTATTTCGTTTTCATTCTCATTTTCGTTAAGTACTTGTAAGCCTACAACTACTTGCCTACCAGCATAATTTTTAAAATAAGTATAGTAAAAAAAGCACTTTTCGACTTGAAAGTGCTTTTTTTTATTAATATACGTAACCTATTGCGATAAAAAACAAATCGGCAAATAAAATACTTCTTTTTATTTATTGGCTTAGTTTTTGTTTTCTATTGAACAGCGTACGAAGCTAAGTATAACAGCCCGCAGAAACATCTTTTCAAAGGCAAATTTCGTATCTTCAATTGCAATTAACTAAAATATTACTGAGTGAAAAAAGTTTTCCCACATTACCGTCAGCTTGATGCAGTAGACTGCGGACCCACTTGCCTACGCATGATTTCGAAGTTTTACGGTAAAAATTATAGTTTAGAGTTTCTTAGAGATAAAACATTTATTACCCAAACTGGTGTTTCATTAGCTGGTATAAGTGATGGAGCTAAATCAATAGGTTTTCGGACAAAAGCAGTAAAAATCCCATTTAATATTCTGCTTGAAGACGCCCCAAAACCATGTATTGTATTTTGGCGTCAACGCCACTTTGTAGTAGTGTATGAGGTAACAAAAACCCACGTTATGGTTGCTGACCCTGCACTGGGTCTTGAAAAATATACACATAGCGAGTTTCTGGAGGCTTGGCACAATGGTGTTTATCCAGAAGGCACACCAGGCATTGCCCTCTTACTTGAGCCAACGCAAAAGTTCTATGAAAGCGAAGATGACAAACGTGAAGGTTTATCTCTCAAATATTTCTGGGGGTATTTACGTCCGTATAAACGCTTTTTCATTCAAATCGGAGTTGGGATGCTTCTTGGGGCTATCCTGTCTTTTATTTTTCCTTTCTTGACCCAAGCAGTCGTTGACCGAGGGATTGAGTATCAGGATATGAATTTTATATATCTGATTCTTTTTGGGCAGTTAGCTTTATTCTTTGGTCAAATGGTGTCAAATTTTATTCAGAACTGGATTTTGATGCTCATTAGTAATCGGGTAAATATTTCTTTGATTTCTGATTTTTTAGCCAAGCTCATGCGGCTACCTATTTCATTTTTTGAAACTCGGAATCAAGGAGACATCCTTCAGCGAATCAGCGACCATTCCATTATACAGGACTTCCTAACGAGTTCTTCTCTGAGTGTAATCTTCTCCGTATTTAATATGCTGATTTTTAGTGTACTATTGGCTATATTCAGTGTACCAATTTTCTTGATTTTCATTGTTAGCATGATTCTGTATTTTACATGGATTTATGTTTTCTTGAAATACCGTAGACGCATTAACTTGAGAAGATTTGACCGACTGGCTGACAATCAAAGTGCTTTAGTTGAATTAGTGACAGGAATCAATGAAATAAAGCTTCAAAATATTGAAGACCAAAAACGTTGGCGATGGGAAAATATTCAAGCAAGATTATTCAAGATTGGAATCGAAGACCTTAAGCTTAGCCAATATCAAGAAACGGGAGCATTTTTTATTACGCATCTGAAAGACATATTAATAACATTCTTGGCTGCTAAGGGTGTAGTTGAGGGCGATATTACTTTTGGTACTATGCTTTCGATACAAGGAATTGTCGGGCAAGCCAATGCTCCACTCGGAACACTTCTAAATTTTGTTCATTCTGCACAAGATGCCCGAATAAGCCTTGACCGATTGAATGAAATACATAAAAAAGAAGATGAAAATCCAGACGATGTTCAACGTACTGCTCAATTTTCTTATTACCGAGACATCATTTTTCAAAACCTCAGCTTTAGTTATGGCGGGCCGTCTTCACCACAAATATTAAAGAATATCAATTTAGTTCTTTCAGAAGGTAAAGTAACGGCTCTTGTGGGTAGTAGCGGTAGTGGAAAAACCACCTTGATGAAATTATTACTGAAGTTTTATGACCCAACCGGAGGAAACATTTTTATTGGGAATAGAAAACTGCAAGATTATCATACAGGTTGGTGGCGAAAGCAATGCGGTGTAGTGATGCAAGACGGCTTTATTTTTTCGGATACGATTGAGAAAAACATTGTAGGAAGTGATGAAATAACTGACCCTGACCGCCTCAATTATGCAGTTTATGCTTCTAATATTTTTGATATTATAGAATCTTCACCACTTGGTTTAGCTACTAAAATTGGTGGCGAAGGAAAAGGGCTGAGTATTGGGCAGAAACAACGAATTTTGATTGCTCGTTCAATTTATAAGAATCCACCATTCTTGTTTTTTGATGAAGCAACCAGTGCATTAGACGCCAATAACGAGAAATTTATTATGGAAAATCTCAATCAGTTTTATGCTGGGCGAACAGTCTTGGTTATTGCTCATCGCCTAAGCACAGTACGAAATGCCGACCATATTGTGGTACTACATCAGGGCGAAATCGTTGAGGAAGGAAAACATCAAGAATTGGTCGAACGACGAGGATTTTATTATGAATTAGTTAAGAATCAATTAGAACTGGGCAATTAATCAGATTATATGAATAAATTTTTAATCATATTTTTACTCTTTTCCTGTAAGCTAATGGCACAATCGCAGCTTTCGCTCGAAGATGCTATCAAAATTGGCTTGCAAAATAATTATAAAGTACAAATCTCAAAACAACAACTCGAAATCGCCAGACTTAATCAACAAGTAGGTGTTACGGAGCGATTTCCGTCAGTAAGTTTTGATGTTGGACAAAATAACCTATATAGCAATAACAACTCTCCTATCAACTTCGTAAAGGGAGTTTTCGGTGATAATAGCTTAAATGCTGATTTTAATACAAATTATACGATTTACAATGGAAATCAACGAACAATTAAGAAAACTCAACTTAATTATTTAAGTAAAGAAAATGAGCAATTACTAAAAAATACCAAAGCCAGTGTTATCAAAGATGTGATAGAATCTTATTACAAAACAATTATTGAAAGAGAAAAAAGTCAGGTTTTAAAAGAAACAAAAAGTTTATCGAAACTCAGACTCAATGATACTAAACTTCAACTAAGTCTTGGTAAAGCCAGTAATTTTGAAGTTTTGAGAGCTGAAAACTCATTTCTTATAGATTCTTCATCATATCTTCAACAAGAAAACTTATATCAAGCGGCACTCAGCAAACTAAATTTAGTTTTAGGGTCAGATAAATCTAAAAATTATGTTTTGACTGATAAGTTAGATGTAAACAAAGATGAGCTTAATTTCGAAGTGCTTAGAAGTAAAATGTTCAGCCAAAACAATGAAATTTTAGCCAAACAAGTAGTTAGTTATCTGAATAAAACTAAAATTGATTTAGTTAGAAGTCAACGTAATCCAAATATTGGCTTAAACAGTAGGCTTGGGAAAAGCTATTCTATGACTCGATTTGAAGGGAATACACCGATTAAAGGAAATATTTCAAACTTCACCATAGGCTTACGAGCTTCAATACCAATTTATAACGGTGGCGAAATAAAAAGAAGTATCAATGAAGCTATCATTCAAAACAAGATTGGTGAACTTCAGCTTGGTGAATTAAAACAAGAACTTTCAATTGAATTAACCAATGCCTTTGTAGCTTACCAAAATCAGCTAAAAGCCGTTAAATTGAACCAACAATTAGTAAAAAACTTAGGAAATAGCCTTCAATTAGTTAAAGGTCGTTTAGAGAGTGGCTTTTCAAACGCACTGGAATATCGCACGATTCAATTAGAGTATGTACAGTCAAATTTTAATTATTTAGAATCTATGTATTCTCTAAAAAGTTACGAAATTACTATTAGAAAGCTTATCGGAGAATTGGATAAAAATTATTGATTTAAGAATGCCTAACGAAATTCAACAAACGAACCCTTCTCCCGTACGTGTAGTAAATATGCCACGTCGAAGTGAAGAAGTAGATGAAATATTATCAGAAATGCCAGGCTGGACACTCCGTTGGGGTCTTACGGTCATATTTGGTATTGTTGCCACCATATTAGTTCTTAGTTATTTTATTAAATACCCAGATGTAATCAAAGGAAAAATAAACATAACCTCAAATAATCCCCCCGTGCCGCTTGTGGCTCGCACGAGTGGTAATATCGTACTTATCGTAGCAGATAAATCGTTGGTTAAAGAAAATGATGTTTTAGGGTATCTGAAAAGTGCCACCAAATATGATGATATTCTAAAACTAAAACAAAAGCTTAATTTTATCAAAAACAGTTCGGTAAGTACATTAAATGCAGACTCACTCAGTCAATTTACTGATGATTTACAATTGGGCGAACTTCAAGTGCCTTACAATAATTTTTTATTAAAAATTAAAGAGATTGGTTCGCTTGATATTAGAGGACAAAACACAAGTTTGCGTAAACTAAGTATCAACAAGCAAATTTCTGAATACATTCAGATTTCTGAACGCCTAAAACGTCAAGTTCAGCTTTTAGAGAATGAATATAATCTACAAAAGAAAAATTTTGATAATCGTTATAAAGCATTACACAAAGCTGGTAGTATTTCAACTGAGCAATTAGAGCAAAAGCAAGATGAGGTTTTTCAGAAACTAAAGGCAGTAGAAGCAGCAAAGTCGAGTTATGATGAAAACCAAAATAGAATAATTACACTTCAAAGCCAAAAAGTTGAAGTTGATTTTGAACAAAAAGACCGTCAGCTTAACTCTAATAATTTACTTCTTGATGCCTATACAAATCTGCTTAACCAGCTCAACGTTTGGGAGCAAAGATACCTACTAAAAGCAACAATTGCGGGAAAAGTAAATTATTTGAATTTCATCAAGCAAAATTCATACATCAATGAAAACCAAGAAATTGCCAATATAATCCCACCAACGGGCAATATTAATAATGCTCTTTCAAGCTCGTATGTGGGAGAATTATTTTTGGAAGCATCGGGTTCGGGCAAAATTGCCGAAGGACAAAACGTAAATATTATCTTAGACAATTTCAGTAAGAAAGAATTTGGAATGTTAAAAGGAAAGGTAGCTTCCATTGCCGATGTGTCGTCAACGATAACTTCAAATACAGGTAGTCAGAGTGTTTATAAAGTCTATGTAAATCTTCCAAATGGACTCACGACTACCTCAAAGAAAAAGCTTTCTTTTCGCTACGGAATGCAAGGCAACGCCGAAGTTATTACCAAAGACATTAGTATCTTAGGAAGAATTTTTGATACTATTCGAACCGCATTCGAGCAATAATTTATTTCTTAAAAACCACCCAAACTGCCAGAAATATTAGTCCAAAACCAACTAAATAATTCCATTTGAGTGGTTCTTTTAAATATAATACCGCAAAAATAACAAATACCACCAGCGTAATTGCTTCTTGAATAGTTTTAAGCTGAAACGCATTGAACTGACCATACCCAAGCCGATTAGCAGGTACCATGAAAACATATTCTAAAAATGCTATTCCCCAGCTTATTAGAATAGCTTTCCATATTGGCAGGTCTGGTCGTTTTAAATGTCCATACCAAGCAAAAGTCATAAAAGTATTAGAAACAATAAGTAATAAGATAGTTCGCATACGCCTAAGCCCTAAAGGGGAGTTTTAAATTTTAGTATTTTTAGTTAACTTGCAAGGTAATTATTTTTTTATTCCCCTTGAGGGGTTAGGGGTGTTTTTATGAAATTAGGTATCATTGGTTTAGGAGATATGGGCAAAATGTTTGCCCGAATATGGGCAAAAGCAGGATTTGAGGTGTATGGATGTGACCTTCCGCAAAACCGTGAAAAATTAGAACAAGAACTAAGCCCATTTGGAGTTAATATCCTTGCTGATGGCATCGCCATTTCTCGCTTATGCGACTTTATTCTTTATTCAGTAGAAGCCGAAAACATTGAAAAAGTTGCTGCCCAATGCGGCCCATCTACCAAATATGGTGCAATAGTAGCTGGTCAAACCTCAGTCAAAACACCAGAAATTGCTGCATTTGAAAAGCACCTTCCAAAAGATGCTCAAATTGTAACCTGCCATGCACTGTATGGCCCAGCCGTGAATCCTGTTGGGCAAACCTTAGTACTGGTTAATCACCGAGCAAGCAATGAAGCATTTGCACAAGCCCAAACCATACTCAGTGCCATTGGTTCAACAATCCATCAACTTGAAGATTTCCATGCTCATGACCGAATGATGGCTGATATTCAAGCAGTTACACACATTGGATTTGAAAGTATTGGTACTGCATTTATGCACCGTAAGGTATATCCTTGGGAAAACACCTTACATCCAAATGGTCTTGATAATGTCAAATTATTAATGACATTGCGAATTTACAGCTATAAATTCCATGTTTATTCAGGCTTAGCTCTTCAGAATCCTTATGCCAAACGAGATGTTCGTAGCTATGCTAAAGCTGAAAGCGAGCTTTTTGAATTGATGATTGAAGAAGACGAGAAAAAGTTTAGAAAAAGAATCTATGCTGCAAGAGATAGTGTATTTAAAGATAAAAGTGGCGATTTGATGCTGGATGATAAAATTATGAGTGAATTTAGTTTAAGTCAAGATTTTGAGCATAAACCAAATTCCCATTTAAGTCTTTTGGCAATGGTTGATACTTGGCATAAACTTGGGACAAATCCTTATAAAAATTTGATTTGTCAAACACCACCATTCAAATTACGTGTAGGCATGGCCGAATACCTTTTTATGAATGAAAATCTACTCGAAGAAACCATTAAAGCAGCTCTATTCGACAAGAGCATCAGAGGTGAAGATTTAGCTTTCCATACTGCCGTACACGAATGGGCCAATATTGTTGAAATGGGCGACAAAGAAAGTTACCGAAAGCACTTTGAAGCAACAAAAACATATTTATCAGACCGCCTCGAAGAAGGACGAACAAAAAGTAGTTTGCTAATTGCCAAGCTACAAAACATTTAAAAATTAACATAATTTTGGTAACCAAAATCACAAACGTTAGTCATAAATGCAAAAAACAGATTTATCAAAATATAATAATGATTGGTATAAACAGTCGAATCTTACAAGAGGCTTTTTAATATCTGCCATCTGGTATATCATCAATGCTCTGTTTATTAATTCATACTTGCTAATTCCGAGTTCGATTAAAAAGTCATTATTAAAGCTATTTGGAGCAAAAGTTGGTAAAAACGTAACGATGAAACCCAATATAAATATCAAATATCCTTGGAATCTGGAAATTGGAGATAATGTGTGGTTGGGAGAGGAACTTTGGATTGATAGCTTAGGAAAAGTAAAAATTGGTGATAATTGTTGTTTATCACAAGGAGCAATGCTCTTATCAGGTAATCATGATTATAAGAAACCCAGTTTTGACCTTATCGTGAAAGACATTATTCTTGAGGAAGGAGTTTGGATTGGAGCGAAATCGGTTGTGTGTGGTGGAGTAACTTGCTATTCACATTCGGTTTTATCTGTCAATTCAGTGGCTACTAAATCGTTAGATGCTTATGGTATTTATCAGGGTAATCCAGCTCAGCTTATTCGACAAAGAGAAATCGCCATTAGATAAATAAATCTGCAAAAAGATTTAAGTTTTTTAGATTTCACATCAAAAAAAGTATTTATTTTGTATAGTAATTACTAACCAAGTAATATAAAATTAAACATAGTTCTGATGTTTCCAACATTCGAATCACTTATCCCTGATAAGCAAATCCAAATCTTAATTTCAGCCATAATCGCAATGGTCATCAGCTTGCGTTCTATTCCTGTAATTATAAATATAAGCGGACTTCGTGGATTAATGGATAATCCAGTCAAACGTAGTTCTCACAAAACTCCAACTCCTACTTTTGGTGGAGTCGCTATTTTCGCTGGCGTCCTAATCGGCTATATGATTTGGAATTTTGGCGACGAGGGGATTTTAATTCACAAGGTGTTTGCTGGCACTGTTATTTTATTTTTTTTAGGAGTAAAAGACGACCTTTACGCTCTTTCACCTACCAAAAAAATGATAGTACAAGTATTAGCTTCTGCCATTGTAGTTATCGGAAGCGACTTACGTATTTCTGACTTATTTGGTATTTTTGGCATCAGTCATATTCCTTATATTATCAGTATTCTACTGACAATCTTCATTTTTGTGGCTATGATTAATGCCTTCAATTTGATTGATGGTATTGACGGCTTGGCAGGTGGAATTGCCATGATTGCAAGTACGGGTTTTGGTTTGTGGTTCTTGGTCAATCACCATTATTCATTGGCCTGTTTAGCTTTGTGTTTGGCAGGTTCGTTAGTTGGATTCCTTCGCTTCAATTTCTCTCAAACCCAGAAAATATTCATGGGTGACACTGGTTCTTTGATTATTGGATACATTATTACGGTTTTGGCTGTAAAATTTATTCACTTAAATGTGATGCACGCTTGGGAAGCGGATATTTCATTTGTAAGTGCCCCTATCATTGCGGTAGTTATCTTAATTATCCCAATTTTTGACACTATCCGAGTATTTTCAATCAGAATTTTACGGGGAAAATCTCCATTCAAAGCTGATAGATTGCACATGCATCATTTATTGATAGATAATAATTTATCGCACATGCAAGCATCTTTTACGCTATATTTTACAACCATCTTTTTTACAGCATTAACTTATTTTGCACGAAGCTATTTCTCTAATACTGAGCTTTGTTTTTTCATTTTATTCTTGCTTATATGTTATTTCGTTGCAGGTAATTTATTGGAGGTAAGAAGACTCAAACTAAAAAAAGAAGAGTTGAATGTGAATGATAAAGTAGCAACTGCCACTACACCTGCCGCTAAAGAAAAATTAAGATTAAGCGAAATAAGTACTAATTGATTGTAAGCGAAATGATGAACTTGTTTAGGATTTTGTATTTAAGTTAATTTTTCTTAGAAAACATACGGCAAAAGCGATAAAATTAAACGCAACCCAATTTATAGCCTTTGTTTCATATCGAATTAAAAGTACTTTAAAACTGTCTAACCAAGCGTTGGCTTGCTCAATGACTGTACGTCTTTTATAAAGTTCTTCATCAAAATAGACATAATTGTCATTTTGATTAGCGTTGTTTCTGGGATTAAAATCAATATTAGCGAAAATTCCTTTTTGATAACATAGTTCTCGAAGTTCTTGACTGTCAAATCCAGCATCAGCATTGAGGAATAAACCATTCAAATTGATGCCCGCTTTGATGAGTATTTCACAAAGTTCATTAAAGAGTTCCTTGATATTAAAAAGGTCATTATGTTGTCCCTCTTGCGGATTTGCACAAGCCAACATTTGCCCTTTATTGTCCGCCAAAAATAGTAAATTAGTTGTTTTTGAGGCTTTTCTGCCTTGATAACCTACCTCTTCACCACCTCGTTTGGCTGGTGTATGGCTACCATCAAGTTGCACACTTGACATATCTAAATATTGGCGATTTGTCTTTAAAATTTCAAGCCAAACTTTTGTCCATGAGCCGTCTTTGACCCATTCGTTGAAATGATAATAAACTCCTTGCCACGTCAATATTTTATTACTAAAAAACTGTTTCACAGGTAGCTGTCGCCATTGGCATCCTGTTTTTAATCGGTATAAAATTGCTGAAACAATTTCTAAAAGTAAGCCTGTTTCGCACTCTTTGCCACGTAAACCGACACTTAAATTTGGTAAAATATAGTGTTCTATTTTATCTTTACTCAAGATTTCCATTTAGTTTGATTTTATGATTCGCACCACAAAATTCATCCTATTTTGGAAATCTTTTATAATCCTAAACAAGTTTTCTCTTAAAATCGCCACCCTAAAGAAATGCCTAATTTTAAGTTTACACCTCCACCAGTAGTTTTATCATAAAGTTTTTGAGACGAATATTCTTTTGCGAATGTTTTTGAACGAGAAAAACCTATGCCTCCATTGACATCAACTGCAAAGTGTTCACCGAGCATTCTTTGAGTTCCAAAATGAATCCCTCCGATTAATTTGGTTGAAGAAACCTTTAAGTCAGGAGTGGTATTAACCTTGAAAATATCTTTTGCAGAAACAGAAGATTCCCACTTTGATGACCTATAAGAATTGTAAAAACCGAAGTAAAAGCCATCCATAACTTTATCAGATTTAGCATACCATCTAAGCTCTGGGTCAACTGCAATACCACCATTAAATTTGTCAGGTGGAAATACCAATGAACCAATCAGGGGGCCAAATAATATAGGAGCTACACCTATAGAGGCTGTAAGATTTCCGTAAACTACTCGTTCAAAATGAACCATCGGAATCTGTCCTTTCAGAAAAGTAAAAGGTGAAATGTTAATTATATTGGAATGAGGAGTTCCGTTCTTCTTCTGCCCCAAAGCATAAAAACTAACTAGGGTTATGATAGTAAAAATGAAGAAAGCTTTTTTTGTGATTTTATTTAGTAATGATTCCATATTAAATAGTTTTTAAAAATTTATTTTTAACATTCATTTATTGATAGCTATTCGCTTTACATGT
>JALQYE010000079.1 GCA_023254245.1 Emticicia sp. | reverse complement strand
AATTCCTTTATCAGTGCCTAAGATACGTCTGGCACGTAAATATCGGCCAGCATTATGGGCATCGTAGCGTGGCGAACGTTCATCAAAACTACTGATTTTGACCATGCCCGACGAATGAATAAATTCTTTATTACCCAACCACATACCTACGTGCACGACACGCTCTGCTTTTTCAGGTGTAGCTTTTTCGCCAAAGAATAATAAATCACCCACTTGAAGGCTATCAAAAGGCACTTCTTCACCCGCCCAAACTTGTTGCGAAGCATCACGAGGTAATAAGATTCCGTTTGATTGATAAACCATACGAGTAAAACCGCTACAATCAACCCCTTTCCACGAAGTTCCACCCCATAGGTAGGGTAAGCCTTGCATTCTGAAAGCCGCATTGACCAAATTTTGTTCGGAAGCCGTAACCGACTGTTTCCATTCTTGATGCCCGATGGCTTCTTTTTTCAAGATAAAAGCATTCCGACCATCGGGATAAATAACTTCATAAAAATCTTGTAAGGTATCTTTTACGGCCAAAACATTTCCCCAAGTAAGGTCAGAAATTGTCTGAGAATTTTCGTCGGCTTTGGTATATGAAAAACCGTAAGGTTTAGCAAACATCAAAAACTTATTGGCTTGGTAGCGGTCAAATTGGTATTGTGTAATACGAGCGAACGTCGAGCCATCGGCCCAACCAATGTAATTATCGGGGGTTTGAATCATGTACCAATTGCGTTCACGGTCAAGCACTTTGAGCGGTGTTCCGAGCAAGGCTTGCGAAGCCAGTTCGGCAGATTCTTTGGGTTGGCTACGTAAGTTTAGCACTGAAATATTGGCAATGCCACAATTACGATTTTCGAGCAAATCATTATCGGGTAGTAGCTTTACAGCATCGAGCAATGCATAACCATTTGATTTTAAGCGATTTAACAAATCCTTCTTAGCTGCGGGCAAATTGGTTTTACCCACAATTCGATTAGAATCAAGCTCGGCCTGAAAGAAGGCTACTCGTTTATCAGGAGCGTATTTTTTACGTACTTGCTCGATGATTGAATAAACGGTTGGTTTCGGAGAGGGAGTAGTTGAGGTTTGAGGAACGCTTGTAGGTTTAGCAATCTGAGCCATTGTCGAGAGCGATAGCAGACAAAGCATGCTCAGCATGATAAATCTATTTTGTTTGTTGAGTTTCATTCAGTTTGATAGTTTTTGCTGCGAAATTACTCATTCTTTTTCAGATTGAACAAAGTGTTTTTGGGGAATGTTTTGACGCAAAACCACAAGTTAAAAACTTGTACTACTATAAACAAAAAACGGAAGTCTTACAGCTTCCGTTTTTTATAGGTAAATGTCAGTGTTTGCACTGACGATAAAAGCAAGACTATCGCAACAAGTCTAAGAAACTACTTAACTTTAACCACAACTTTTCCTCTCGACCTGCCTGTTTCAACATATTCCAATGCCTCATTAGTTTGCTCAAACGGAAATACTTTGTCAATCACTGGTTTTATGATTCCCGCTTCAATCAGTTTCGTAATTTCAGTTAATTGGTTGCCTTCTGCACGCATGAATAAGAATTTAAAATTAACACCCAATTTTTTAGCTTTTCGTCTTACCGAAAAACTCAACAAATTCATAATCACTTGAAAGTGCCAAGCCATTCCCATTTCTTTAGCCCCTTCGCCTGTTGGCGGGCCTGTCAGTGAAACCAATGTGCCACCACGTTTTAAAATTCTTAAAGAATCCTCAAGCACTTTTGCCTCTCTATTACTATGCAAAACCATATCATAATCTTTCAAAATTGTGGCAAAATCTTGTGTTTTGTAGTCTATCACCAAATCAGCTCCCAAACTTTTTACCAAAGCCGTATTTGCCGAACTTGTCGTTGTAGCCACAAAAGCCCCAAAATGTTTGGCCAACTGAATCGCAAATGTACCCACACCGCCAGAACCAGCCTGAATAAATACTTTTTGACCTTTTTCGAGTTTTGAAATCTCAATAAGAGCCTGCCAAGAGGTAAGTCCAACCAAAGGAATAGAGGCAGCTTCTTCCATTGAAAGTTTTTTTGGTTTTAAGGCCACATCATTTTCATCAATAGAAATGTATTCGGCAAAAGTGCCAATACGATAATCAGATACACGTGCATATACTTCATCGCCAACTTTGAACTTGCTAACTTTTGAACCAATTTTGGTAACAACCCCAGCTACATCATGACCGTTTACAAATGGTGGTTTGTAAGGCAAAAACAATTTAAATTCGCCATTTCTGATGAGTGAGTCTAATAAATTCACACCTGCCGAATGGATTTCTACCAAAACATCATTATCATTTATAGTTGGTTCTGCCCAGTCTGTTAAATGTAATTTTTCTTTTTTTCCGTATTTTTTTACTATGAATGCTTTCATTGTTTTTAAGATTTATTCAATTGTTTAAGTACATTTTTTTCTAAAATGCCATAGGCAAAATGTTGTAAATTAATTAGCACCGAAGTGTCTTTACCTACAATATTCCTGAATTTTGGATTGTCGGTTTGTACAACTTTTAGCACTTTTTCGGCTACTATTTTAGGGTCTTCGGCATTTTTCACTAATTCGTCCGTAAATTTTTCAATCTTACCTCTTAGAGAATTGTATTCTTCAATTTTATTGAAAGGTGAAGTTGAGTTATCCATAATGTTTGTTTTAAAAGCAGAAGGTTCAATCATAGCAACACTGATATTAAATTCATCTAACTCATATCGCAATGCTTTGAAATACCCTTCCAGGGCATGCTTGGAAGCAGCATAATAAGCCGCATTAGGAAATGAAACAAGCCCTATAATTGAACCTATCGTAATTATTTTTCCAAACTTTTGTTTTCTGAAATGTGGTAAAATAGCGTTAGTTACCTTGATAGTTCCCCAAAAGTTCGTTTCCAGTTGCTGTCTGCCCAGCTCAACGGGTGTTTCCTCTGCTATGCCCGACACCAAAAAACCAGCATTGTTAATAAGAATATCCAATTGACTTATTTCTTTGAAAATTCTTTCCGAAAAAGTATTAATAGATTGCTCAGAATCAAGGTTGAGTGCTATCATTTTGAATGGCACTGTTGATTGTATTTTTTCGGGATTTCGACTTGTACCAATTACATTGTAACCATTTCTATGAAGCTCGTTTGCGATAAGTAAACCAAAACCCGAAGAAGCACCTGTTATTAAAATATTCTTACTCATGTCTGTTTGTTTTAAAATTAAAACCGTAACTTTACTTGCAAATTGCAAGTGCAAATATACAAACCACTTTCAAAATGCAAGTAATTATTTCAATTATTTTTAAAATATTTTTATAAAATGTCTAAAATGAGGTCAGAATGCCCAATAAGTTGCTCTCTTGAAATATTTGGAGACAAGTGGTCTTTGTTGATTGTCAGAGATTTAATGTTCTATCAAAAATCAACTTATGGCGATTTTTTGAAGTCAGCGGAAGGAATAGCTACCAATATTTTGGCGGCAAGGCTACAAGCCCTTGAAGAAAATAAGATTATAGAAAAACGAGAACACCCCGATAGTAAAGCAAAAGTTTTGTACCGTCTTACCCACAAAGGCATTGATTTATTGCCAATTTTATTTGAAATTCACCTTTGGGCAGAAAAGTATTTTACAATACCCGAAGATTTAAAGGAAATGATAAATGATGCCAAGAAAAACAAAGAAATAGCTATTAAAACGATTACAGAGCAATTGAAAAAGCAATTGGAAGAATAGAAAAGTGGGGTGTAGATAAAGGTAAAATTATGATTTTGTTGAATTACCACAAACAGAAAACGGAAGCCTTACGGCTTCCGTTTTCTTATATCAAACTCGAAAAAATTATAGACCGAATTTCGCTTTTACAGCATCAACGTAATCCAATTTTTCCCAAGTGAAAAGTTCTACTTCTTTCGTAACTGTTGTGCCATCTGGCCCTTTGAAAGTTTTAGTTACTACTTCGTTTTTACGTCCCATGTGGCCATAAGCGGCTGTTTCTGAGTAGATTGGGTTACGTAATTTCAAACGTTGCTCGATTGCGTACGGACGCATATCGAAGATTTCAGCTACTTTTTGAGCGATTTCACCGTCAGTCAAATCAACTTTAGCAGTTCCGTAAGTATCAATAAACAAACCACATGGTTTTGCTACACCGATAGCGTAAGAAACTTGTACGAGTACTTCGTCGCAAAGACCAGCCGCTACTAAGTTTTTAGCTACGTGGCGAGTAGCATAGGCTGCCGAACGGTCAACTTTTGAAGGGTCTTTTCCAGAGAAAGCACCACCACCGTGAGCACCTTTACCACCGTAAGTATCTACGATAATTTTACGGCCTGTCAAACCTGTATCTCCGTGTGGACCACCGATTACGAATTTACCAGTTGGGTTGATGTGATAAGTGATTTGGTCGTTGAATAACGCCTGTAAATCAGCTTTCAATTTAGCTTGTACACGTGGGATAACGATATTAATAACGTCAGCCTTGATTTTAGCCAACATTTCTTCGTCAGCCGCAAAATCATCGTGCTGTGTAGAAACTACGATTGTATCAATACGCTGTGGAACGTTATCATCAGAATATTCGATTGTTACCTGTGATTTTGCATCTGGACGTAAATAAGGAATCAAATTTGGCTCATTATTACGGATATATGACATTTCTTGGAGAATCGTGTGAGCTAAATCTAACGCCAATGGCATATAGTTGTCGGTTTCACGAGTGGCATAACCAAACATCATACCTTGGTCACCCGCACCTTGAGCATTTGCTTTCGATTCGAAATCATCAGCCGTTTTACGGTCAACACCTTGGTTGATATCAGCCGATTGGTCGTGAATAGCCGAGATAATTCCGCAAGAATTTGCTTCAAACATATACTCCGACTTCGTGTAACCAATTTTACGAATTACTTCACGAGCAATAGATTGTACATCAAGGTATGTTTGCGTTTTTACTTCTCCTGCCAAAACTACTAAACCTGTCGTTACTAAAGTTTCACAAGCTACTTTAGAAGAAGGGTCAAACGCCATAAAATTATCAATGAGGGCATCTGAGATTTGGTCCGATACTTTATCTGGGTGGCCTTCCGATACAGATTCAGAAGTGAATAAATAAGGCATAAATGCTATGTTGTTTTATATGAATTTAAAATAATTGGTGGTTTCTAAGAAACTGAAGAGGGCTTTTTGAAGAGAAAAACAAAACATTTTTGACTTTAGAATAGCCCGCATCTTTTGACCACCGTAGCGTTTGCGACTCGGTTGGTTTTCTAAAATTAATTAGAAATTCTTGATACCGATACAAAGTTGAGAATTTACCGATACAAAACCAAAAGTTTGTAATAAATTTTTATCTAAATTTTATTCAACGTACACAGAAAATATCTACTTTAGTTTTTAAGAATAGATTTTTTATCTATTTCTTGATAAATGCAAAGATATTTTAACTTAAAGTTTTTATTTCAATTCCAATCTTATCGCCAACACTCAGCCTATCAAAACTATACATTTTTAGTTTTACATCATCTACTTGTAAAAGCACCTCATCATATGCTCCTAAAAATTTAACCGATAATACAGTAGCTCTAATATCCGATTTTTCAGAAACTCGAATCTGTTCGGGACGTAAAAAAGTGCTGAGTGCTGAACGGTCCGCCGTGCGGTGCTGAGTGCTGAGTGATTTGTAGGGCTCGTTCAAACTTTTCGTATGGTTATTAAACTCAGAACTCAGAACTCCTAACTCAGAACTCAAGCAAGTTTCTCCCGTAATCTCAGCCACATACTGATTGATGGGGTTTCGGTAAATTTCTTCGGGCGAACCAAGTTGCAGAGCATTACCATTTTGCATGATTAGCAATTCATCGGCCATTCCGTAGGCATCAGTAACATCGTGCGTCACAAAAATACAACTAACTTCTTCGGCTTTAATAAGTTTTAATACTTCGGTTTTTAGTCGGCGTTTGTTTACTGCATCTAAATGGCTAAAAGGCTCATCGAGCAGAAGCAACTTTGGTTCTTCGGCAATGGCTTTTACTATTGTTGCTCGTTGTTGTTCACCCCCCGAAACTTGTCGAGGCACATGATGCTGCACATGAGCTAAACCACTAATTTCAAGCAGTTTATCTACTCGTTCATTTCGATAATCTTCTTCATAATAGCGTAGTTCGTAAGCAATATTTTCTCGAATTGACATGTTCGGAAAAAGCCCGTAATCTTGCCTAACTAACTTAATATCGGGATGCCCAGCAATCAGTTTTTCTGAGGGTGGTGTAATGCGTTCATTATCAAGCAGAAGCGTTCCTGAGTCTGGTTCGTAGAGAGCAGCTATCAGGTGCAGAAGCGTTGTTTTTCCTGAGCCACTTTCACCCAAAATTGCCAGGATTTTACCTTTTTCGAGTGTAATTGAAATATCGTTTACGGCTTTTACTCCACTAAATGATTTATGCAGATGACTAATTTTGAGCAGTGACATCAAAGGCTTTTTTGTGCAAAAATACGAGTTTTTTAGAGAAAATACCTACTTTTGTTGTTCATGGATAGCTACTTCATTATATTGCGATGCCGACCTCAAATTATAACCTATAAGACCCTGAATGTTAGAACTTTATAAACAACAGACCAAATGTTTGGTAGCTCTCGACTCCATTATTTTTGGTTTTGATGGCGAAGAATTAAAACTTTTGTTGGTAAAACGTGGCGTACAAACCGACCACGATACTTGGTCGTTGATGGGTGGCTGGCTAAAACCCAACGAAAGTCTCGACCAAGCAGCCGAACGCATTTTGTTTGAACTAACTGGCGTGACGGGGATTTTTTTGGAGCAACTCAATGCTTTTGGCGACCCTACTCGTGACCCCGTTGAGCGTACAGTTGCGGTGGCTTATTATGCGTTAGTCAATGTGAAAGACTACGAAACAAAGATTTCGGATACGCACCATGCACAGTGGTTTTCGATGCAAGATTTACCCGAATTGCTCTTCGACCACCGAGAAATGATAAAAATTGCCATCGAACGCCTACGTTACAAGGCAGCTTTTCATCCGATTGGCTTTGAGTTGATGCCCGAGAAATTTACGATTCCGCAGATTCTAAATCTCTACGAAGCGATTTATGGTAGTAATTTCGATAAGCGTAATTTCAGCAGAAAAATCCTCTCGACAGGACTTTTGATAAAGTTGAAGGAAAAGCAAAAAGGTTTCTCAAAAAAGGGGGCGTTTCTTTATACACTCGACACCGAAAAATATAAAAAACACAGTGATTCATTCTTGAATTTTATTCCCAATCCAGAGGGGCTGGTTTAATACAATCAAATATTATTACAAAACTCGACCTTACAAAACTACGATTCATGAAAAAACTCTTCATTATTCCCTTGATTATTTTAGGGAGTTATTTTACTTATGCCCAAAAATCCGACCAAGAAAATTTAGTAAAATACGTCAATCCGCTGGTAGGGAGTGATTCTAAGTTTGAATTCTCAAACGGCAACACCTACCCTGCTATCGCACTACCGTGGGGCATGAATTTCTGGACTCCACAAACCAATAAAATGGGCGATGGTTGGTGCTATCAGTATGCCAGCAATAAAATTAGAGGATTCAAACAAACCCACCAACCTTCGCCGTGGATAAACGATTACGGTGCTTTTTCGATTTTTGCTACTACAGAAAAACTCGTTTTTGATGAAAACAAACGAGAATCTTGGTATTCGCACAAGGCCGAAATTTCAAAACCTCATTATTACCGAGCCTATCTTTCAGATTATAATACAACCGTCGAAATTACGCCTACTGAGCGTGCTGCACGTTTCCGTATCACGTATCCACAAACCGACAAAGCTTACTTGATTATTGATGGTTTTTTCAAGAATTCTTACATCAAAATCTTCCCGAAAGAACGAAAAATCGTTGGGTATGCTCGAAACTCTTCGGGCGGTGTACCCGAAAATTTTAAAAACTACTTTGTGATTTATGTCGATAAAGATTTTGAAGAAGTTTATGGGGTAAAAGAGGGCGAAATCACGCTAAATAATCTCGAAATCGAGAGCAAACATTCGGGTAGTATTATCCGATTTAAGACCAAAGCCAACGAGCAAGTAAACTTAAAAATTGCTTCATCGTTTATCAGCCCAGAGCAAGCCGAGTTAAATCTCCAAAACGAAATCGGTCAACAAAATTTCGACCAACTCGTAGCAAAAGGAGCTGCTACTTGGAATTCGCAACTCAACAAAATCAAGGTTGAAGGCGGCTCAGACGACGAAATGCGTACATTTTATACGGCACTGTATCATACGATGCTTTTTCCACGTAAGTTTTATGAGATAAACAAAGAAAATAAAATCGTGCATTACAGCCCTTACAATGGCCAAGTTGCCGATGGATATATGTTTACCGACAATGGTTTTTGGGATACTTTTCGTGCTGTTTTTCCATTCTTTAACTTGATGTTCCCCGAAATGAATGCCCAAATTATGGAAGGTTTGGCCAATACTTACAAAGAAAGTGGCTGGCTACCCGAATGGGCAAGTCCGGGGCACAGAGATTGCATGGTTGGTTCAAATTCGGCTTCGATTATTGCCGATGCCTATCTGAAGGGTGTAAAAGTGCAAGAAATTGAGAAACTTTACGAAGCCATCACCAAAAATGCCAATCAAGCAGGGCCTTTGAGTTCAGTTGGGCGTTTGGGAGTGCAGTACTACAACACCCTTGGCTATGTGCCTTATGATGTGGGCATCAACGAAAACACCGCTCGTACGCTCGAATACGCCTACGATGACTTTACGATTTGGAAATTGGCTAAACTTTTGAAACGCCCCCAAGCCGAAATAGATTTATACGCTAAAAGAGCCCAAAACTACCGCAATGTTTTTGATAAATCGACCAATTTTGTGCGTGGAAAAAATCAAAATGGCACTTTTCAGTCGCCATTCAGACCCGATAAATGGGGTGATGCTTTCACCGAAGGTTGCTCTTGGCACTGGACTTGGTGTGTGTTTCATGATATTCAAGGGCTTTCGGATTTGATGGGTGGCAAGAAAAATTTCGTGGCAAAATTAGACTCGGTATTTTCGGCTCCGCCAACTTTTGATTTCTCGTATTACGGTATTCAGATTCACGAGATTACCGAAATGTTGGTGATGAATATGGGGCAATATGCCCACGGAAATCAGCCGATTCAGCACATGCCATACTTATACAATTATGCGGGCGAGCCGTGGAAAACTCAATACCACGTTCGTAATATCATGAAGAAACTCTACACACCACAACCCGACGGCCTCTGTGGTGATGAAGATAATGGACAAACCTCAGCTTGGTACGTTTTTTCAGCCCTCGGAATGTATCCAGTTGCTCCAGGTACTGACCAATACGTTTTGGGCTCGCCATTATTCAAGAAAGCGACCATTAAGCTACAAAATGGTAAAACTTTCACAATAAATGCTCCAGCCAATAGCAACGAAAATGTATATATAGGCAGTGCCAGTTTGAATAATGTAAATTATTCAAAAAATTACCTCAACTACGCCGATATTATGAAAGGTGGCTCGTTTACATTAAAAATGTCGGCCACTCCGAATAAAAACAAAGGCGTCAACGAATCTGATTTTCCGTATTCGATGAGCAACGAATTGAAGAAATAAGTTTCGTAAGAATTTAAAAAAGTCTCATTCAAGAAAATTCTTGAATGGGACTTTTTTATTTCAAAACATGTCTTGTCCTGAAATAGCGATACACAAAAAAACATCGTTATGGAATTAAAGACTAATTATGTCAAGCGTAGTCAAAAAGACTACAGTATGAGCTTAAAACTTCAAATAGTTCGTCAAATAGAGCAAGGCGAATTATCGACTACTGCCGCACAACGCCAGTATGGGATTCAATCAAGGTCAACGATAGTGGATTGGCTCAGGAAATTTGGTACATTTGACTGGGAAAATAAAACGCCCTCTCATATGCCTAAGACACCCGAACAACAAATTATGGAGTTGGTAGCGAAGGTAAAGCTTTTAGAGAAGCAAAAGGCTTTTTTAGAACAGCAAGCCAAAGTAGCGGATAAAAAAGCCATTATCTTCGATATGATGATAGACTTAGCAGAAAAAGAATATCGGATAGACATCCGAAAAAACTCAGCACCCGAACAATCGACCTATTTAGAGAACGAGAAAAAGAGACTATAGGTTTTGCCTGTCATTTGTTTGGGATAGATAGACAGGTTTACTATCGAAGTGTTCGTAGAAAAAATAAAAAAGAAGAAAAAGCAGAGCAAGTCGTTGCAATGGTGCTTGAAATTAGGGAAAAGATGCCCAAAATTGGCACTAAGAAGCTGTACTATATCTTGAGAGATAAACTTGTGTTGATGGATATAGGAAGAGATAAATTCTTTGATATACTAAGAGCTAATCACCTACTTATACAGCCTAAACGCCGTTATCATGTAACAACTAACTCTCATCATCGCTTTAGAAAGCATCAAAATCTGCTTGTCAGTATAGATGTTATACGACCTGAACAAGTCTGGGTATCTGATATTACTTACATAGGTAGAAGAGAGAAACCCTGCTATTTAAGTTTAGTAACTGATGCATACTCTAAGAAAATTATGGGATATTTTGTTGCCGATAACCTAAATACAGAGATCGGACCGCCGATGCGGTAGCTTGTCAGCTCTGAAAATGGCTATTAAACAAAGAAGTTACAAAGATTTACCGTTAATTCATCATTCTGACAGAGGATTACAATACTGTGCCGACCTATACCAAGAGGTACTAACGAAGCATAACATCCAGTGTAGCATGACACAGCACTCTGACCCCTACGAAAATGCCGTTGCTGAAAGAATAAATGGTATCTTAAAACAAGAGTTCATGATTGACAAATATGAGCAGAATCTCGAATTGATGAAAATAGTTATTAAAGAGTCCATTGAAATATATAATCATAAGAGACCTCATTTCACTAATCATTTAATGACCCCTGAGCAAATGCACAAACAAGCTGAAATCAAAATGAAAACCTATAAAGCTAAAAATAGTAGTAACAAAACGGCTACTACTATTTAGAAAAAAGTAATTTTAACCTTTTAAATCTTGTATCGTTTTTTTAGGACGTGACAACAAATCGAATCTGTGCGAGTTAAATTCATGAAACATTGACAAAAAACGCATGGTTCTTCGACTCATACTGGGCGACCAGCTCAATCATAATCATTCTTGGTTTCAAGAAAAAGACGACAATAGTTTATACGTAATGATGGAAATGAGGCAGGAAACTGACTATGTGCGTCATCATATACAAAAGGTAATTGGCTTTTTTGCAGCGATGCGTTCGTTTGCACAAAACCTTGAAAATCAAGCACATAACATACTTTATTTACGACTCGATGATGAACGAAATACGCAGTCGCTTACGCAAAATCTTCAATGGATTATTGAGCAAAAACAAATTACACAATTTGAATACCAACTACCCGACGAATATCGGCTTGATGTGCAGCTAAAGGCTTTTTCAGCTACACTCACTATTCCGAATAAAGTCTATGATACGGAGCATTTTCTAAGCCACAGAAATGAGCTGGGTGATTTTTTTAAAGGAAAAAAAACGTTTCTAATGGAAAACTTCTACCGTATGATGCGTAAAAAATACGGTATTTTGATGGATGGAAACGAGCCACTTACAGGACAATGGAATTACGATGCTGATAACCGCAAAAAACTTCCGAAAGACCATCGCCCCATTGAACCACTCGTTTTCAGTCGAGACGTTTCAGATATTTACGAACTTGTACAAAACCAAGAAATCAAGACCATTGGAAGCGTAAATGCCAAGAATTTCTTTTGGCCAATTACTCGACAAGAATCGTTGCAATTATTAGACTTTTTCGTGCGAAACTGCTTACCAAATTTTGGTACTTACGAAGATGCCATGGCCATGCAATATTGGTCGATTTATCATTCTCGACTGTCATTCTCGATAAATATAAAATTACTTTCTCCTTTAGAAGTGGTTGAGCGAGCGGTTGAGCATTGGCAACAGAATCAAGACCAAATCAGTATTGCTCAAATAGAGGGATTAGTACGGCAGATTATCGGTTGGCGAGAATACATGCGAGGCATTTACTGGAACAAAATGCCTGATTTTCAGAAACTTAATTATTTTGAACACCAAAAAAAGCTCCCTGAATTCTTTTGGACTGGCCGCACCAAAATGAATTGTATGAAACACGCCATTGGACAATCGTTAAATCTGGCCTATGCTCATCATATTCAGCGATTGATGGTTATTGGGAATTTTTGCTTGTTGGCAGGTATCAATCCCGATGAGATTGATGAGTGGTATTTGGGCATTTATATTGATGCCATTGAGTGGGTAGAAATCACAAATACCCGTGGCATGAGCCAATATGCCGACGGTGGAATTGTTGGCTCAAAACCCTACGTAGCATCAGCCAATTATATTGATAAAATGAGCGATTATTGCGGCTCGTGCTTTTATGACAAAAGCAGAAAAGTCGGTCACAAGGCTTGCCCGTTTAACTCACTTTACTGGCACTTTTATGAGCGAAATCGAGCAAAACTTGAGCGAAACCCACGCATTGGAATGGCGTATGTAACACTTAATAAAATGCCCGAAACCCAAAGAAATGAGGTTTTACAACAAGCCGAAATTTATTTAAAAAATATAGAAGAATTATAAACTCGTAGGAACGTCCAAATTGGACGTTCTTAAAAATATCAGAGGAAGTCCAATTTGGACGTTCCTACGCTTCCATCACAGGAATATCTTCTTCTTTTATCAAACTAATATCCGCATTTTCAATGCCTTCGTTCACCAAGCGATTGGCTTGTTTTTCGTAGGTTTTTTCAAAAATATTACGAGCCAAACGACCATTTCCGAAAGACGCATCTCGGTCATCGTAGAGTTCTTTGAATAATTTATAGACCTTTTCTTGAGCATCTTCCTCTACTTTTAGTTGCACCTTGGCGGTTTGCAACAAGAAAATATCAACTAATTCTTCGGGCGTATAATCTTTAAAAGCAATGTATTTATTAAACCTCGAATGTAAACCAGGGTTTGAGTTGATAAATTCGGTCATTTTTTCTTCGTAACCCGCCACAATCACTACAAAATCATCACGGTTATCTTCCATGAACTTCACAATCGTATTGACGGCTTCGGGGCCATACGTATCTTCGGTATTAAGGGCGTAGGCTTCATCAATAAACAAAATTCCACCCATTGCTTTTTGGCAAACCTCACGCACTTTCAGCGATGTTTGTCCAGTATAACCCGCCACCAAACCACTGCGGTCGGTTTCGTAAAGTGTTCCTTTACTCAAGATTCCCAAAGCCTTAAAAATCTTTGCCAGCAAACGTGCGATAGTGGTTTTTCCAGTACCTGGATTTCCGTGAAAAACCATGTGCAGCGAGCGGTCTGGTAGTGAAATCCCTTGTTCTTTTCTAATTTTCTCAATTTTTAGCACATTTACCAAACTCTTCACTTCTTCTTTTACATTCTCCAAACCTACCAAAGCGTTCAATTCGGCCAAAAGTTCATCCAACGTTTTTTCGGGTTCGGTTGCTTGTTTTGTTCCTTTCACAGTTGCT
This sequence comes from Emticicia sp., assembly GCA_023254245.1. Classification (GTDB taxonomy): domain Bacteria; phylum Bacteroidota; class Bacteroidia; order Cytophagales; family Spirosomataceae; genus Emticicia. The sequence continues at coordinate 4,656 of JALQYE010000079.1, read as the reverse complement.
TGCGAATCTTCGGTAAGTGATTGCGGTTTACTTTCTTCGGTCTGCGGAACCATCATTTTTGAAAGTCCATCAAGTCCACGTAAAATCACATGAAATGGATTATTGGTTTGTGGTAGAGGCTCATCAGTTTGTTCTTCTTGTGCATAAATATCTCTTTCACGGTACAGTTTGGGTTCTTTCCCAGCTAATCTATCTTGTACGACAGCATAGAAGTTCGCAATATATTCTTCGAGCGTATTATCGACTTTTACTTTGCGTTCGGCCGTACCAAAAACTACCGAATCGGCCGTTGGGCAACGTACCGTAACAGTCTTATCATAAGGAAATTCGATAACCTCAATATCGCCATAAGTATCGCTATCAACCAATAAAATGCGTTGTGTAGTGGCCAGCAATAACACATGGCGAGTATTCCAATACCCATGCACCGAGGCATCAATGTATTCATTTTCGTGAATAATACTCGGCAAAGCCTTTAATTCATTGCGAAGCATTAACTCGGCAAAAGGATTCAAATCAATCTGGCGTTTGAGTTGGTTGTAGGTTGGCATTGGTAAAATACTTGAATAAAATCTTTCGATAAATATAAGCGATTCTTGATTGAAATTGGCGTATTTTTTTGACCAAAGGCTGATTTTAAGTTCATTACCTTGTTTTCTGATTTCGGAAACATGACATTCCTCATCATTTTTCCAAAACCTGACTTCTAATTTTGTATGAAAATTACGTAAACGCATGACAGACTCTTCGCTTATAAAAAAATATGATGTAGCTGGGCCCAGATACACCAGCTACCCGACCGTGCCACATTGGCAAAACGACACCTTTGATGCCCAACAATGGCAAAACCGTTTGGTTGAAACGTTTTCAGCAACTAATCATGATTCAGGCATAAGCCTATATATTCACCTACCTTATTGCGAGAGCCTATGCACGTTTTGTGCTTGCCATAAACGCATTACTAAAAATCATGGTGTTGAAGAGCCTTATATTCAAGCAGTTTTGAAAGAATGGGCTTTATATTTGGCTATTCTCCCCGAAAAACCACAGATTGCCGAAATACATTTGGGCGGTGGAACACCGAGTTTTTTTGCTCCCGAAACCCTCCGAACACTTATCGAAGGCATTTTGAAAGACGCCATCGTAAGCCCCGAACACGAATTTAGTTTTGAAGGCCACCCCAATAATACCACTGCCGAGCATCTTCAAACACTCTATGAATTAGGATTCCGAAGAGTTAGTTTTGGTGTGCAAGATTATGACCCAAAAGTGCAGTTGGCTATTCACCGCATTCAGCCTTTCGAAAATGTGAAACAAGTAACCGAACTCGCTCGTGCCATTGGATACACTTCTATTAGCCACGATTTGGTTTTTGGTTTGCCGTTTCAACAGCTTTCTTCCATCGAAGATACGATTCAGAAAACATTAACCTTAAAACCCGACCGCATTGCGTTTTATTCGTATGCACACGTGCCTTGGATAAAAGGGAATGGCCAACGTGGATTTGACGAAAGTAATCTACCAAGTGGTGAAGAAAAACGGGCCTTATACGAGCGTGGGCGAGCGATTTTTGAAGCAAATAATTACGCTGAAATCGGGATGGACCATTTTTCGCTTCCGCACGATAGTTTGTATAAAGCCCAAGACAATGGTACGCTTCACCGCAACTTTATGGGTTATACCACTACTCAATCGAAAGTTTTGTTGGGCTTAGGGGCATCATCCATTAGTGATTCTTGGACGGCCTTTGCCCAAAATATCAAAGAAATTGAGTCGTATATCGAAAAAGTAAATTGTGGAGAACTTCCTGTATTCAAAGGACACATTCTCAGTGAAAAAGATTTATTTATTCGTGAACAAATTTTGAATATTATTTGTAATTTAGTAACTTCATGGAATATTTCAGATTGGACAGCAGAAGAACACGAAATTTTGCTCGAAAAACTGGAAGATTTTGCTGAAGACGAACTCATCGTTTTCAATGAGTTTGGTCTGAAAGTGCAGCCAGCAGGAAAAGCCTTTATCAGGAATATTTGCATGGCATTTGATTTGCACCTCAGCCAAACAAACTCGACGCAGAAATTGTTTTCAAAGACGATATAAAAACCTTTTACTACGTAACCCAAAAAGCCTTTACAGATTCTTGTGAGGGCTTTTTTTGTGCTTTTAAGTCTGATTTGTATTCATAAAATCCACTTTTCGCTACGTTTTAGCAACAAAGTATTTCTTTCAGATACAAACACACTTATAATTTTTTGAGAAAAGGACTCCCATCCAATTCTCAATTTTGATGTCCCATCCAAAAATTCCAAAAAATCAATGAAAAACCAACATGCAACACAACGATTGCAGTTAAACGCTCGTATTTCGGGTATGAAAAACGCGGGTATTTACCCCTATTTCCGCCCGATTACATCAGACCAAGACACAGCCGTAAGAATTAACGGTAAAGATGTTTTAATGTTTGGCTCAAATAGTTATTTGGGCTTAACCAATCACCCGTACGTTATGGAGGCAGCCAAAGCAGCTATCGATAAATACGGCACAGGGTGTGCGGGTTCACGGTTTCTGAATGGAACACTCGATATCCACGTTGAGTTAGAAGAGAAATTAGCACGATTTCTGGGAAAAGAATCAGCTCTGATTTTTAGTACTGGGTTTCAGGCTAATCTGGGTGTTGTGTCGTCAATCACTGGCCGACACGACTACATCATCATTGATGAGGCCGACCACGCCTCTATCTATGAAGGTACACGGCTTTCGTTCTCGAAAGTTATGAAGTTTAAGCATAATAATCTCGAAAGTCTCGAACGTATCCTTGCATCGCTTCCCGAGGAGTCTATCAAACTCGTGATTGTTGATGGCGTATTTAGTATGGAAGGTGATATTGTGAAACTTCCCGCAATGATTAATTTATGCCACAAGTACGAGGCAATGATTATGATTGACGATGCTCACGGGCTGGGTGTTTTGGGTGAACAAGGCCGAGGAACGGCTAATCATTTCGGCCTCACAAATGAAACTGACTTAATTGTAGGTACATTCAGCAAATCGTTGGCTTCGCTCGGTGGCTTTGTAGCAGCCGATACCAAAGTGATTGACCATATCAAACACACGGCTCGTTCGCTTATTTTTAGTGCCAGTGCTACGCCAGCTTCTATTGCCAGTGCTTCGGCGGCTTTAGATGTGATGCAAAGAGAATCATGGAGAATAGACTCGCTTTGGGAGAATACACGTTATGCGGTGGATTATTTGCACTATTTGGGTTTTGATATTGGCGAAACACAATCGCCGATTATTCCAATCTATATCCGAGACGATAATAAGACCTATTTGATGACCAAAATGCTCATGGAAGAGCAAGTATTTGTGAATCCAGTAGTTACGCCTGCGGTGCGAGCAGAAGACAGTCTGATTAGACTTTCGTTGATGGCAACACATAGTTACGAGCAAATAGAAACGGCTATCAATAAAATTTATAAGATTGCCCAAAAGCTTGATGTACCGCTTTATGAATACGCAACAGCCGTATAGAAGTTAAATACAAATTGGTGTTGTATTGCCAAAATACTTTGATTTTTCAGGGTATTTTGGCAATTGTAGTTTAATTTCACTGCTTATAATTCTAATTAATAAATCTAAACACATGAAAACATTCATCTTTACACTTCTTCTATTAGGGCCTGTCATTTCTTGCACAAAAAAATAAGAAACTACCGAAAAACATACCTCCTTAACAAACCCAAACGAAGCACTAATAAAGAAATATTATGAGCATTTTAACGCCCATGAGTGGGACAAAATGGCCAAAATGTATGCCGATACAGCTTATTTTAAAGACCCATATCTCTTGGAGTAGGAATTGTGAAGCAAACTCGTCAACAGACTATTCAGAAATATACCGAATTAAACAAGATTTTCCCGAATCTGCACGATAACGTAGTAACCACTTATCTTTCTGGCGAAAAACATATTACGGTAGAGTTTATCTCGACAGGCACGGCAGCCGATGGCTCTAAATTTGAATTGCCTATCTGTACGATTTTTACGATAGAAAATGGCAAAATCACGAAAGACTTTACTTATTATGATAATTTTGAGGAGTGAGTTCTATATAATTTATGTTAACTTTGAATCCTAAAATCTCGCACCACGCCTAAAACTTAAATCATTAATAATCAATACGTTAACTCATTTTTCCAATCAAAATAATTCAACATTTTAGAGATACATGCAAACAATACTTGGTGCCAATGGACAAATCGCTGAAGAATTAGCCAAAGAACTAAAAAGAAATTACCAATAACTGGCAACGCCGTAGCCATGTGCCTTCACATGTTTTTGATGTAATAGATGCTTTCCCAGTTAGTGCACATCCAATGACCATGTATGTAGCGGCAGTCATGGCATTACAAACGGAAAGTAAATTTTCAGCAGAGTATGCGAAGGGAATGAATAAAAAAGATTACTGGCAATATACTTATGATGACTCCATGGATTTGATTGCAAGATTGCCAAGAATTGCTGCCTATATCTACCGAAGAAAATATAAGAACAACGAACATATTCATCCAAATGGATTACTTGACTGGGCAGGAAACCTTGCCTACATGATGGGCTTTGAAGATGAAAGCACAAAAGAATTAATGCGTTTAT
>JALQYE010000078.1 GCA_023254245.1 Emticicia sp. | reverse complement strand
CGGTTGAAGTCTTAGAAAATATCCAAAAACAGATAATTTCGGTCAAAAAGCCCAATGAGTCAATCTTACTGGCTGTTAGTTATAGTCCAGATAATCAAGACTATATTGAAACTAATTTTATGAGAGAAATGGTTTATCTCGTTGAGCATTCGATTCACCATTACGCCCTTATTCGTATTGGTTTACAAGAAAATTTTTCAAACATTCATATTCCAAAAAACTTTGGAGTAGCCTATTCAACCGTTCGACACCACGAAATGAGTGCGTAGGTTTAGTAATTGATTACTGGTATATTGGTTATCAGTAATTAGTAACTAATTCACCAGTAACCAGTTCCCCAGTAACCAATACACCAATTAACCAATACACCAATTAACCAATACACCAACCATGTGCGTTCTAACCTACATACCAACCCAATCTGGCGGTTATCTATTCACTTCTAACCGAGATGAAAGTGTCTTGCGTGAAGCAGCTTTACCGCCACGGAAATACGAACTCGGAGGTCGGTATGTATTTTTCCCAAAAGACCCTGTGGGTGGCGGAACATGGATTGCGGGCTGCGATAGATTTACACTTTGTTTGCTAAACGGTGGTATCGAAAAACACCTACCTTCTCCACCATATCGCCAAAGTCGTGGGCGAATCATATTAGATTTTTATCAGTTTCAAGACATTGATAATTTCTATCGAAACTATCAATTTGTAGGAATTGAGCCATTCACCTTAATTATTATTGACCGAGAAAAACCGTTCATTATCAATGAATTACGGTGGACGGGTACGCAAATGCTCACAAAACAACTTGATGGGCAAAAGTCTCATATTTGGTCATCGGTTACACTCTATACACCTCAAGTGATTCAAGAACGAGAACAATGGTTTCGTGATTTTCTGGAGAATACACCCAATTGTACGGAAGAAGATGTACTGAATTTTCATCATTTCGGAGGTAAAGGCGATGTGCGAAACGACATAAAGATGAATCGTGAAAACAAATTAAAAACTTTAAGTGTTACACAATTTAGTATTAGTAACGAAAATTTTCTGGTAAGATACCAAGACCTCCAAAAAGAGAAAGATTTCGTATATAGAGTATTCACAGAATATGTTTGAAAATCAACACCCCAAGATACTGATTCTCACAAAAGTACGTTCTGAATTATGTTTACTTAACAAACTATCGACTATTGTCGATGGACAATTGACTTTAATTCTCTTTCATGTCAAAAATATTAGCCATCGGCACCGCCAATCCAGCTCATCGTCATCAACAAAACGACATCATGCAGTTTATGCTCGATGCCAATAATCCTGACGAAAAAAACAGAAAGCTTCTCCCGATTTTATATCACAGAAGTGGCATTGATACCCGTTACTCTGTATTTTCTGATTTCTCGCTTGCTCGTGGTCAATGGGCATTTTTTGGTGATAACTGCACGATGCCATCGCTCGAAAAGCGTATGGATTTCTATAATCAAGAAGCCGTAAAACTATCAATTTCAGCTATTGAAGACTGCCTAAGTTCTATCGAAAAACATACTGACATTCAAGAAATCACGCATTTAATTACGGTTACTTGTACAGGCATTTCTGCACCTGGTTTAGACATACAACTGGTGAAAGCTCTCAATCTTTCGCCTAATATCGTTCGGACTTCGGTCAATTTTATGGGTTGTTATGCCGCACTTCATGCCCTCAAAATTGCTGATGCTTTTTGCAGAGCTGATGCTTCGGCCAAAGTTTTGGTTGTTTGTACTGAACTCTGTACACTTCACTTCCAAAAATCGAATGATGTTGATGCTATACTTTCGTCTACGCTTTTTGCTGATGGCTCGGCGGCTTGCATCATAAGTAGCGATAATGCCGCCAAAGGCTTAGAAATAAAGCAGTTTTATTCGCAAATTGCCCTAAGCGGCCAAGCAGATATGGCTTGGCAATTATCAAGTACAGGTTTTCTGATGACCCTCTCTAATCATGTTCCAAAGCTAATAAAACACGAAATAAAACATCTGCTTGAAAGTTCACTCCAAAAACTGGGCATAGAATCAGAGAGTATCACCGACTGGGCAGTGCATCCAGGTGGGAAAAATATACTGGAATCAGTTGAATCATCACTTGAATTGGCACCTAATGCCCTAACCGAATCTTATGAAGTATTAAAAAACTACGGGAATATGTCGTCACCGACAATCTTATTTGTTCTGAAAAAGATGCTGGAAGATTACAATAAAAAAGGCAATATATTTGCAGTAGCCTTTGGGCCTGGCATCACGATGGAAAGTGTAATTTTAGAACGATGAATTTCAAAACTCGCTCCTACCAATCCGAATTACTCGATAACGACGAAATTCCGACCGAAGACCTCTACCAAAACCTCCGAGAACTTGACTTCATCAACAGACACCTTGGCGGCCATTCAGTAGTTTTAGATGGAATTATATATTTCATTAATTCAATATATAACAAATATCCAAACAATACAATAAATCACATATTTTCAATAAATTTTAACAAAAACATAAATTCAGAACTTACACAAAATACTATTCAATTAGAAAATATAAATATTTCAAATAACAATATATTTTCAAATATTTCTGAAAAATTAAAAATATATGAAATCGGTAGTGGTGGTGGAGATAATCTACGAGCTATTAGTCAGTTTCTGAACCAAAAAAGTATCTCTCACTCGCTCGGAGGTATTGATTTGAAAGAAGATTGCGTAAGATTTGCCGAAAGCTTTGAAACTCAAAATACAACAATCAACTACGAAATAGCCGACTATCAACTGGCGTCTTTTGCCAACGGGCAGCCACATATTATTTTCAATTCGTTGTTTTGCCACCATTTTAAAGATGAAGATTTAATAAAAATGCTACAATGGATGCAAAAAAATGCACAAATTGGCTTTGTCATTGCCGATTTGCATCGTCACTCATTGGCTTATTATTCTATTAAGTGGCTCACCACTCTATTTTCAAAATCTTATCTGGTCAAAAATGATGCTCCTCTCTCAGTTTTAAGGGGGTTTACACGCAAAGAATGGGTTATTCTGCTTGAAAAAGCAGGCATCAAAAACTATAAAATAAAATGGAAATGGGCATTTAGGTGGCTAATTTTAGTAGAAACAACAAAATAAACGATAGTCGTGGCAGTTTTATTTAACCAAATGACTTTCACAGATGTTTATACAACAATTACCCATTTGTCAATCATCCATTTCCTGTCTATAAAATGTTTGTTAGCCTAACTATCGTTCGTTACCCAAAATATTTGATTCCTCTGGCGTTTATTTCAATGGCAATCCTGCATATTCCATTGTTTTTTACGAAAGGAATTACTTTTTGGAAACTATTGGGTTGCGGTAAAAACGGCACTTTTGATATTCACCCCGACTATCAGCAATGGGGTTTGATGGCAGTTTGGAAAGAGAAAGCAGATTTTGATAATTTCAAAAATAAATCATTTGTCTGGGCATGGTGGCGATTATTCTCCAACGAACAATGGACAATCGGCTGTGTTCCTTACGAATCGCATGGAAAATGGGATGATAAAGAGCCATTTGGGCAGCCTACGCCCAATAGAAACTATACTGGCCCAATTGCTGTTTTGACCCGTGCTACCATTCGCTTATCAAAATTATCTGGTTTTTGGGAAAATGTACCAACTGTGGCTGCATCAATGACTCATGCACAAGGATTTATCACTTCGGTTGGGATTGGCGAAATGCCTTTTGTGAGACAGGCCACATTCTCGGTTTGGGATAGTTTGGAAGATGTAAAGAAGTTTGCGTATAGACAGAGAGAACACGCCGAAGTCATCAAGAAAACCCACGCCGAGGGCTGGTATTCGGAAGAACTTTTTGCGAGATTCATTCCCGTAGAAACTTTTGGTAGTATCAAGGGAGTCAATCCATTTATTACTAAATTATAAAACTGGCTTAACAAATATCAAGCCAAAGCAGCTTTTTGAATCAAACCACACTAAACAACTGACTATCAACAATATAATACAATTATTTACTATCTTTCATTTGCATTTCTCACTATATTTTTCAAATTTTACTGAATATTTCTCTCCACAGATTCGTTATCTAAAAGATAACGTTACTAACGGGCATGATTTTTGCTTTAAAATTAATTGAGTGAGTGAACACATGAAAAGATTTTAACTATGTCCCGTATTAAATTTATTTTATTATGGTTATGTGCTTTTGGCATTATTAACCTGTCTTTTGGCCAGCAAACCGCTAAACCCGCTAAGTGTACAAATCCTGGTGGAGGGATTTCTGTTGGTGGAGCTTTTAATATAACTCCTGGAGTAGGCTGTTTAGATTTTCAGACAAATTCTGCAACCCCATTTGTCTCAAATGCACTTACACCTACAGGTGGCACGAACTTTACTGACTTAGGATATATTTTCAATTTTAAGGATGGTGATAATATATCTTTTCCTCCAGTAGTAGAAACCTCAAGACGGTTTACACAACCTGGCACCTATTGGATTCTACAAGGTATGAATGTTAATTCTGTTGCATATATTACTTGTAACGCATTTGAATTGATACAAACCAATTATCCAGAAGTCGATGTTAGTTCGTGTGGTACGAATGAAATTACATTAACGTTTAAAAAAACAGCTAATAATGATAAACATGATGGTTATCGAATTCTTTGGGGAGATGGTAATCAAGAATTCATACAAAATATTACACCAACGAGTTTTCCATTTACAAAAACACATATTTATAATGGTACACCTTCTGGACAACCATCAATTATAGGTATCTACTCTAAAGGTTGTAATAGTTCACCATTCCCTTTTACTTTTAATGCCAATAACAAACCAAAAATCAACGAATTAGAAGGCTTAACAGGCGGAACAAGCAATAAAATTACAATGATTGAAGGAACAGATGGAAAAGCATATACGCTTGAACAAAAACCAAAAACTGGAAACTGGACGGATACTGGAAAGAAAATTACTCGTAACTCTGGTGAAACCTTCAAAACTGAAACTTTAACAGGTTTTAACCCTACAACCGAATATTGCTTTAGATTAAAAACTACCGATGGATGTAATAATGATATTTTATCTAATGAAGTATGTACGATTATTCCAAAGGCAACTGTAACCAGCCCTAAAGAAGTAAAAATAGATTGGAATTCACCTGACCCAGCAGTAGTTCGCTATTCGGTTGGTTATAGCGAATCGCCAACAGGAGCAAACCCAAATACTGGAGCTCCAGTAACTCCAACAGGCACGACCTATCTATTCAATGCACTTGACTGCAAGAAGAAATATGATTTTAAAGTAACTGGGTTTGTAGGGACAGCTCCTAACCAAGTCGTAATCAAATCACCAACTATCTTAGTTGACCCTGCAGTTTCGGCAAGATTAGCAGCAAAAACCATTGGAACGGTATCGGTTCTTAATACTAATACAATTAAGTTTAGTATTTATGAAGCTGGAAATAAAGCAAATAATTACATTTACTATCGCTCAGAAGGGGGGGCTTCTAACTTTACAGAAGTAAAACGCTCTCCTGATAACTTCTACGATGATAGAAGTGTTGAACCAGCTAAGCAACAATATTGCTACAAAGTGGAATATCAAGATGAATGTGGCAATACTTCTGAACCATCGCCAGCATTTTGTAGTATCTTTCTAACCTCTACTCGCCCAAATACACTCAATTGGACTCAATACGTAATCCCTTCTCCTGGAACTTTCCCAGTAGATTATTACGTAGAAACAATAGATGAAAGTGGAAATATCAATACTGTGAACTCTACTGGCGATACCGAATTAGGGGTAAAAGCACAAATCGAAAAACTTTTAGAATCTCCAACTACTAATGGGGAGGCAAAGTTTAAAATAAGAGGAGTTCAAAAAGTAAAAATTGATATCGGAGGTGGAACACTTATTGACTTTCCATTTGAGGTATATTCCAATGAGTATACTTTTATCACTCCCGCCCAATTATATATTCCAACGGCATTTTCACCAAACTCTGATGGTCTCAACGAAGTTTTTGAAGTAAAAGGTAGATTTATTTCTGAGTTTAACTTAGAAATATATGACCGTTGGGGAAATATCATTTTTGAAAGCAAAAGATTAGATGATGGCTGGAATGGCACAGCCAGCGATGGCTCTACGCCAGCACCAGCGGGCAACTATGGCTTTAAGGTATTTGGTTTAGACCCCGCAGGACAGAAATTTGAAAAAGTCGGTTCGGTGACTCTTATCAGATAATCATCTTACGATTTAGGTGTGTTATTTTAACAGAAGGCAGTTCTTAACCGACTGCCTTTTTTGTATATTTGCACTATAATTAAACTCATACGAATATGAACATGGGAGACCTTTTCGGGATGGCAAGCAAAATGAAAGAAATGCAAGCCCGAATGCAAGAAGCACAAGAGAATTTAACAAAAATAACCGAAGTAGGTGAAGCAGGTGCAGGAATGGTAAAAGCCACTGCTAATGGTAAAAAACAACTCGTAAGCATTGAAATCGACGAGGATTTAATGAAAGCCAGCGACCGTGAAATCTTGCAAGATTTGATTGTGGCAGCTACGAATAAAGCTCTGGAAAAAGTAGAAGTAAAAGCGAAAGAAGAATTACAAAAATCGACCGAAGGATTAATGCCGAATATCCCTGGAATGGATTTGGATAAACTTTTCAAATAAACTACTATGACCAAAGTTGCCGTAGTAATTTTAAACTATAACGGACAAAAGTTTTTAGAGACCTTCCTACCATCTGTAGTTATTCATAATGATGGATACGAAATTATTGTAGCAGATAATGCCTCAACTGATGATTCTGTAAATTTACTTAAAACTAAATTTGCAGATATTAAAATAATTCAGCTTGCTAATAATGATGGTTTTGCGGGCGGGTATAACAATGCACTGAAAGAGATTGAGGCAGAGTATTATATTTTACTTAACTCTGATGTTGAAGTAACCACAAATTGGACAAAATCTATCATTGATTTAATGGATACAGATAAATCAATAGCTGCTTGCCAACCCAAAATTTTGAGTTATCAGCAAAAAACGCACTTTGAGTATGCAGGGGCCGCAGGTGGATATATTGATTGGTTGGGCTATCCGTTTTGTAGGGGCAGAATTTTTGATAGCTACGAAGAAGATAAAGGACAGTATAACGATACCAAAGAAATTTTTTGGGCGACTGGTGCTTGTATGTTTGTTCGAGCAGAAATTTTCCAGCAATTAAATGGCTTTGATGCCAATTTCTTTGCTCACATGGAAGAAATAGACCTATGTTGGCGAATAAAAAATCAAGGTAATCGCATACTATATTCATCAGCCTCAACGGTCTATCATGTGGGTGGTGGTACTTTACACAAATCAAATCCACGCAAAACATTTCTGAACTACAGAAATGGTCTTGCAATGTTGTATAAAAATTTACCAAGCAATAGACTCTTTTCAACGATTTTTCTAAGGCTTATTTTGGATGGAATCTCGGGAGTTAAACTATTGATAGATGGTTCATTGGCCGACGTTTGGGCTATTATCAAAGCTCACTTCGCATTTTATGCAATGATACCGAAACTGGAGAGAAAAGCACCCAAGCAGGTAAATCAAATTTATCAGAAAAGCATCGTTTGGGAATATTTTGTAAAGAAGCAAAAACCAACAATATGAAAGTAATTGGCATAACAGGAGGAATTGGCTCTGGAAAAAGCATTGTTTGTAAAGTTTTTGAATTGCTGGGCATTCCTGTTTACTATGCCGATTTAAGAGCGAATTGGCTTACCAATAATGATTTACAACTAAGAAAAGAAATAAAAGAACTACTCGGCCGACAAGCATACGACGAAAACGGTCAATATGATAGAAAGTGGGTTGCAAATCAGGTTTTTGAAAACCCTCAATTGCTTCAAATGCTCAATTTGCTGATTCATCCGAGAGTTTTTGAAGATACTCAACAATGGCTTAAGCAGTATCAAAATCAATCGTATGTTTTACGTGAAGCAGCCATCAGCAGTGCAGCAGGAAAAGGAAACGATTTAAACAAAATAATTGTCGTAAGTTGTCCGATTGAAATCAGAATTAAACGAATTCAGCAGCGTGACCCTCAGCGTAGCGTAGAGCAAATATACTCGATTATGGCTCGACAGAAATCAGAAGAAGAATTTTCAAATATTGCTGACTATCAAATCATTAACGATGATAGTCAGCTTATCTTACCTCAGATTTTAAGTCTTCACCAAAAATTATTAGTCGGTTTTTAGAGCTAAATGCTGTGTCGCTAAATAATCTTTTTCCTCATCTACATCTGTTAAAGTTGGTAAGAGGAAATAGCTTAAATCCATTGATTTACAAGCTTCTATTGCCTCTTGCCCTACCCTTTCATGGCTCCATTCTTTGTTCCAGAATAGTTGCTTTAGAACATCCTGACCGGCTTCTCCGATTAACTCAAAATTAAATCCAATCGAATAATATCCCCCATCATAAGCAGGCCCTATAACTACTTCATGATTAGATAGTTGCCGATAAGCATCCGTGATTATTTCTTGATTTAATTCCAAGCAGTCACTTCCAATTATCAGTGCCTTAGCATGTTTTTGACGGTACGTTTCAAGAAACGCATCAGCCATTTTCAACCCTAAATCTTGCCCTGTAAATTGTATAGACTTATGGTATTCTGTATTTTCCCAAATATCGTTTTCATCTACAAAATCAGAGTAGAATAAATATCTATTAACATTTACTAAGGGCTTAGTAATTGCTTTTGTGTGTTGCATTAATAAATGGTAAATTTCTAAGGCTCTTTCATTACCAACGGTTGCCGCTAAACGTGTTTTTACTTTACCTAATTGTGGATTTTTTATGAAAATTATAATAGCATCTTTTTTTAGAAGATTTTGATTTTCGGAAATTTGTGTACCAGTCGAGCTGCTCATTTATTCTTAATAATTATGCGACGAAAATTGTTTATTGTCAGTTTTATTCTGATTTTTGTTTTCCAAATTTACGAAATTAAACGTAGAATGGTTTAAAGAAAATAGACACTCACAAAACAAACATTATCTTCAACAAAAATTCATACATGAAAAAAATCATCTATACCGAAAAAGCACCCGCTCCGATTGGGCCTTACAGTCAAGCAGTTTTGGCAGGTAACACGCTTTATGTTTCGGGCCAAATTGCACTGGAATTGGCTGCATCAGGCGACCTGAAAGCTGAAGCTCACAAAGTAATGGAAAACATAGGCAATATCTTAGCAGAAGCAGGTATGAGCTACGAAAATATTGTAAAATCAAGTATTTTTTTAAAAAATATGGATGACTTTGGACTTGTGAACGAAGTATATGGCGGTTACTTTGCATCAATGCCACCCGCCCGTGAAACAGTACAAGTAGCCAAACTACCAAAAGATGTAAACGTTGAAATATCGGTTATTGCAGTCCAATAATATGCTTTAAATACAAGTTAAGAGCCAGTTTATTGACTATCAACTACTTATTTTACAATTAAATATAATTTCAAGAAATAAAGTTTACCGTAAAATAATTTTCGTGTGTCAGAATGGGTCTATAATGAATAAAAACATTTATATTTACAAAAAACAAAAGTTCCCTCCCAATATTAATAACTAAAACTGATAGTTTAGCTATGAGAAAAAATTATTTTCTATCCCTTTTTTTGTTGATTACGACATTTTGGCACGTGCAAGCATCAGATGGAAGTAAATCAACAAAGGCAAATGGTAGCTCTACCAACACAACAATGTTTGCTGCTCCCAATGCCCCAACAGGCCTTGTTGGAACCCCAGTTGGTGGTAGTGGCACAAGAATTAATCTAACATGGACTGATAACTCGTTAGACGAAACAGAATTCCAAATTGCCTATTCTGTATTATCAACAGGTTATCCTTCGCTCCTTACTGGTTTTGCTAACAACAGCCCACTTGGTGCTTACACACTTACAAATTTACAACCAAATACAACGTATTATATTTGGGTAAGAGCAATCAGAAATGGCGTAGATGTTGACCCAGTTTGTGTAGCACAACCTAATATGCCTGCAGACCCAGCACCAGCAGGAAAAACGGTTTCGTGTTGGAGTAATGGAATTATTGTTTCGACAAATGATAATATTCCCGCGGTAGTGACTGGAGCAACTGTTGCTACACCTTATTCGCAACGCACGAATACCCTCTTGTTTAATGATAATTCAACTAATGAAACAAGTTTCATTATTGAGCGTTCGACAGGTGGAGATTACTCTGTAATTGCAACAATTCCTGGTGTTGCTGGTACTGGTCAACGTTCTTATGTTGATAATTCAACTCAGCCAAACACATTTTATTCATACCGTGTATCAGCTCGTAATGCTACTGGTGTTGCACTACCTGAGTCGAGAACCCCATTCTTTATAACCCCACCAGACCCTCCTGTAGCACCCAATAATTTAGGTACTTTCAGTGTAGGTTTAAATTCTGTTGGTTTATTTTGGATAAATGGAGCGAGTAATGCTACTGGTTTTACAATCCAACAATCAGTTGATAATAATACTTGGGTGACAGTTGGTACGAATCCACCAAACAACACAGGATTTGTGGTACAAAACTTGAATGAAGGGCAAAGGTATTTCTTTAGAGTAATCGCATTCAATACGGGAGGAGATAGTGCTCCTTCGGGTGTATTGCCAGTAACTACTTTGAAACGAGTAGCTCCAAATCCAGCATTTAACTTGACTGCGAAGACAATTTCGACTACTCAAATTGATTTAGCTTGGAACTTAGGTACGCAAGATGGAGTAACTAACAATCGTGTAGCTCAAGGTGTATATCGTTCTTCAATAAGTGCTACTGATGGTTTTACTCAAATAGCAACACTTGGTGACTACGAAGCAACTTATTCAGATAAATCAGCCTCTCCAAAGACTAAATATTGGTATAAAATTGTTACAGCTAACTTCCAAGGAGAATCACCGTTCTCAAATGTAGCTACTGCTACAACTTTAGGACCTCCGTACGCTCCTACAAACTTAACAGCAGTTTTAGCTAATGATGCTTTAGGTAATACTATTATTAAAACTGGTTGGAAAGATAACTCAGATGATGAGTGGGGCTTTGCACTTGAAAGAGCAACTGATAGTACTTTCACAAAAGGTGTTGTTAGAGCTGACCTTGATTCAAATACTGTTGCAGCAACGAGTATTCCTGTAGAAGAAGGCGTAACATACTATTTTAGAGTTAATGCTTCAAATAAGTATGGTAGTTCGAAATATTCTCCAACAACGAAACTTGAAATAGTAGTAACTGCTGCTCCGAATGCTCCTTATGACCTTAAAGGAACAGCTACTGCAACGGAAGTTTCATTGAAATGGGGTGATGATTCAAACAAAGAAACTGCTTTTGATGTAGAACGTTCTACTGATGGAACTACATTTACAAAATTAGCATCAACTGGCCGCAATGAAGTTAGTTATGTTGATAAAACTGTAGCTGAAAAAACAAAATACTTCTATCGTGTAAGAGCTACTAACTCAAAAGGGAACTCGGGTTACACTAACGTATTACAAGTAACAACTCCAGCAAAAGTTTCTGCATCTATTGAGCTTGTAGCTGAAGAGGTATTTAAGGTATATCCAAACCCAACTGCTGATGCCGTTAAGGTTTCAGTTTCAGAAAATATGTTGAAAGATTCAGGTATGATTATTATCACTGATAAATCGAACAGAATAATTTCTAAAACGATTTTAACGCCAAATCAATCAGAATACCGTCTTGACTTGAGCAACTACTCAGAAGGAACATATACTATTAGTCTTCGTACAGAAACGCAACAAATTACAAAGCGTGTGTATAAATTCTAATTTCAATATTGGGTAAATACAAAAGAGGCGTTGCAAATTGCGACGCCTCTTTTTTTGTGGTCTTAGCAAGTATTGTACTTATCAATCTTTATTTAGTGAGAATACGCAATTAAATGTTAAATAAATTTTTAATACAGAGTATAAAACTCGCCTTATTTCACGGAGTTTTGTGGTTACTTTGTAGTGCCAATATATAATTAATACACTGTAATTTAAGTAAGTATAAATTTTTAAACACTCAATACCATTAACTGAGCGTTCCTCAGCAAGCATTTGTTTTCGTCGAATTTGTTTGTTACGCACAGATTCCTACGGAATGACAAAAACTGTACTAACTTAAATTACAATGTAATTAATATCCTATTGACTCATCTTATTTACTACTAATATCTGTATTTAGCTCCTTTAAAATCAAAGATTAGTTTTTCACTTCCATTAGCTTTTTTAATGATAATTTTATTAGCTTCATTAATATCAACTCGTTGAATAATTTCAGATTCTTTAGGCAGATAAAAGTTTGTCAGCTGTGCATCAGAAACGGAGTAAGAAGGCATGCCTAAACCACCTCTCTTCTCAATGAAAACAGAAGGATATAAAACTGTATCGCCTTTTGCATATTCTCGCTGAATTGCCTTTGCCGAAAACTCGTATGTATTTGCTTGGCGGGGTTCCGAAAAATACATAAAATAACGTGGAGCATTATCATACCAAATAGTATTTATAAGACGTAGAACCATGAAGAATTGTAGGATAAAAACTGCATAAACAGAAAATTTCACTATCGGCTTTTTACTCCACAAGTCTTTGATAATCAGTGTAATCAAAACTAAAGAGAAACTATACGAATAAGCCAAATAACGTGGCATTATTCGGAATGTATTACCATCTTGATAAGCAAAAACAATTAAGGTAAATAGAGGAATGAATGATAATAAAACGATAAAAACTCTTAAACGAAATTGTTGTTTATCTGATATTTTGAGTGACTTTTGTACAAAAACAAAGAAACCTAAAAGAGCTGATAAAATGATGAGAAGATATATTTTCTTATAGAAAACAACTTGTGATGGATAGCCATCAATCAACAAAAACATCGCCGAAATAACATGGCGTAATTGTTTGAGTATATTCTTTAAATTAGCGACATTCAGATAATCATCTGGTGTTTCGAGGGCCATTTGATTGTAGGTTTTCACGCTATTCGCCACGTAATCAAATAGCCATCTTCCTCCATCACAATTTAGCCATGCCAATACACCTACTAATGGTATAATGGCAGCTAATGTAAAGCCGATATATCCTCTTTTTTGTCTGAAGAAAAGAACAACAAATAAGGCATGTATTAAAAAAAGAGGGAAAGTAGCAAAATGGCAAAGTTCACAGGCTAAGGCACAATAACCATAGAAAACGTATTTCCAAATGGGCTTTTGACTATTTTCCTCTTCTTGAATGATTTTTAGTAATAGATGGGTAGCCAGCAAGGCAAAAAATATATTAAGACTATAATTGCGTGCTACTTGCGAGTAATTGATGTAGAAAGGAGAAATTGCGGCAAGAAATGCGGCCAATAAGGCTAAATTCTGTGAACGGAAATGTTCTTTTACAAAAACAAATAATAAAACAATAGTAAAAAGATTAAAAATCAGCGAAGGCATTCGCATACTTTTATCCGAAACTCCAAAGAACATTGTCCAATAATGCAGCGAATACGTGTATAATGCTCCATTACCCGTATCTAAACGTGCTATCGAATCGAAGAAATCTGGCAATGATTTTTCTGACCAAAACTCTTTTGGTGTAAAATATTTGTCGTTGGGTTTTCTGACAGAATCGTGTTGATTATTGCCTTCATAGGTCACAAACTGGCTCACAAACAATGAATATTTCTCATCGCCAGCCAGTCCGTGTTCTCCTATTTTGTAATATCTCAAACCAAATGCTAATACTACAATCCCGATTAGGACAAAGTTTGTATGCTGTTTAAGAAATTGCTGTATTTGCATCAATTTAGCTATTTTTTAAATCTGCAATCGTCTGAATTGGATTTTCTGAACTAAATACAAAACTACCCGCTACGAGAGCATTTGCCCCTGCTTCAACGAGTTGCTTGGCGTTTTTAGAAGTTACTCCTCCATCAATTTCAATCATTACAGTAGCCGACATTTGACGTACTTTACGCACTTTTTCGTAAGTATATTCAATAAATTTTTGTCCACCAAAACCAGGGTTTACCGACATCACCAATACCATATCAATATCATGAATAATATCTTCGAGTACATTTACGGGTGTATGCGGATTGAGTGCAACGCCTGCTTTACAACCTAAATCTTTGATTTGTTGAATCGTGCGATGCAAATGCGGACAAACTTCGTAATGAACCGTGATGATTTCTGCCCCCAATTTCTTGAATGTTTCTAAATATCGTTCTGGCTGCACAATCATCAAATGTACATCCAATGGCTTTTTAGCATGGCGTTGGATTGCTTCTAAAACTGGCATTCCGAACGAAATATTTGGCACAAAAACACCGTCCATAATGTCGATATGAAACCAATCAGCTTGTGAAGCATTAAGCATTTCGCAGTCACGTTGGAGATTCGCAAAATCGGCTGCTAAAACAGAAGGAGCGATAATTGCTCCACTTGGAAGAGAACTCATACTTTTTTAAATATTTTTTTGCAAAGTTAGGGCTTAAAACTGTGGAACGAAATTTTATTTGTTCAATATTAATAAAAACGTCGGCAGGGTTTTGAACCCTGCCGACGTTTAAGCACTGATATAATCACTCTTGAGTTTTATTTATCACGGTATAAAACCTCATCAATTAAGCCATAAGTTTTTGCTTCTTCAGCTTTCATCCAGTAATCACGGTCAGAGTCTTGCTCTACCTGTTCGATTGTTTTTCCTGTATGATTTGCTAAGATTTCATATAATTCGTGGCGTAATTTGATGATTTCCTTCACGGTAATCTCCATATCACGTGATTGTCCCTGGGCACCGCCACTTGGTTGGTGAATCATTACACGTGCGTGCGGCAAAGCCGAACGTTTGCCTGCTGCACCACCTGCCAATAACACAGCTCCCATTGAAGCAGCTAATGACGTACAGATTGTAGCTACATCAGGACGCACATACTGCATGGTATCGTACATACCCAAACCTGCATATACCGACCCACCTGGGCTATTGATGTACATCAAAACGTCTTTTTTGGCATCAACCGACTCTAAGAAAAGCAATTGTGCTACTACTACGTTTGCTACGTAATCGTCAACACCTGTTCCTAAGAAAATGATACGGTCCATAATCAAACGAGAGAAAACGTCAATAGCGGCAAAACGCATCGGACGCTCTTCGATGATATTGGGAGTCATATTCTGAACGTTGTGCTTCATATAATCATCAATTCCTAAACCACTCATGCCCATGTGATGCACGGCATACTTGCGAAATTCTTCTCCAAAATGCATATTTTTCTGTAATTAGTTATTTGTAATCAATAATATTAAAATCTGTTTGCTATCTAACAAAACGCAACGTTAGTTATCTAAGTTCAAAAACAGAACTTTCTAAGTTACCGAATTGTTCGATACAAAGATGTTAATTCTTTTAGAAATTTGTAGTCAGAATTTCAGATATTTTCTCAGAAAAACTGATATTGAAAAGAAATGACAAATTATTCGAATAACGAATGACGAATAAAGGCCTTAAATTTATGAACACAGGAGAGAAAATACGTCAAATACGCCTAACCAAAGGTTTTTCGCAGGAAAACATGGCTGATATGTTGGGAATTTCGACTACGGCCTACGGTGATATTGAACGTAACAAAACTGAATTAACGATTTCGAGAGCTACCGAAATTGCCAAAGTTTTGGGTGTTGGTATTGTTGATTTAATGGATATTGAGCTTCATCCTGTTGATTTTTCGATGGAAAAACTCCAACTCGAAAATGAAAAACTAAAAGCTGAGGTTGAAAAATGGCAAATGGCGGCTGCATATTGGCACGAAAAATATGAAAATCGTTTCGCAGGAAATGTCATGCGGATAGTTACGGAAGAACCCGAACGTAGAAAAATTGGATTTTGATTACATTGCAACACAAGTTAGAAACTTGTACTACCATTTCGTCACATTTTCCTGTACTTCTAAAACATTTTTAATTTTTGTATAATTTAAGAGCATAGTTTTGTTGAAAAATTATGAAAAAGCTATGCAATCATTACAAAAAATCAGACGATACGAATTCTTACTTGTTTTTATTTCGATAATCATTTATGTAGCACGAAGGCTTTTTCAAGAAGCAAGACACTTCGACCAAATAGTCACGGCTGCTGAGCTGAATAAAATACCACACGCACTTATTTGGGGGCCACTCAGAAACTACAATCACTTTTCAAACACCATATTCCCAATCATTACGGGAGCATTATTTTTCTTAGGCGGGTGGTTTATATTTCATTACTATATTTATCCTCGATTTAAAGAAAAAAAACTTGACTACCAACTATTTATACTCATATTTATAAGTATTGCCTTTGTAGTTACGAGTGTTTTTTTGTTTGATTTTCTTAAACTATACATTCGTCATACCGTCGATAGTCATGAACAAATAGCTGGTATAAAAGTCTATTCTCTCTTCCGAAAGCTTTTCTTCTTCACAAACTCGATGGCAGCAATCGTTATTATTTTGTTGTACGAGGGTTTCGCTCAATTCTACTATTTCTTGAATCAAAAACTGAATGAGGAAAAAGAAGAAAATTTTCAGTATTTAATGTATTTCCTGAATATTTCAATCGCTGGATTTATGATACTGGTTGCGATAACGGCTAACCTTCCCCGCAAAAACTATTGGTATGGAGCTGTCAGAGAATTATCACTAATGGCGATTTGTGCTACAACTGTTTACTTTACTCAAGATGTATTTTACAAGAAAGTTCTCCCTTATTTTTCTTCCGTGAAGTCAAAAGAATTTCAGAACGGGGCAATTTATTTTTTATTTATCAATTTTTTGGGGGCAATTGGCGGATATTTTATTCAATTCATAAGTTGGTTAAATCACTCCCATGTCTATTTAGGATTTCATGCGGAATGGATTATTCAATTATTCTTGATATTTACTTTTGTTTCTATTGTTATTGCCTTTTTAAGAAAAGTCCTTACCAAAGAAAAAATTGAGCTTAAAACACAAATTGTATCAAAATCGGCCGAATTACTGAACCTTCGCTCTCAGATAAATCCACATTTTTTATTCAATGCCTTGAATACACTTTATTCGGTTTCGTTGAAAGAAAACGCCGAAAAAACCTCGGATGGTATTCAAAAACTGGGCGATATGATGCGTTTTATGCTCAATGAAAACCATCAAGATAGAATTCCATTAAGTAAAGAAATTGAATATTTACATAACTATATTGATATTCAACGCATGAGAATTGATGAGAATCATAATATCGAAATCAAGGTAAATATCCAAAACAGCGAACGAGAGATTTTTATTTCGCCGATGCTACTGAACCCATTTGTAGAGAATGCCTTTAAACATGGTATAAGTTTCCGCAACCCTTCGTGGATATACATTACACTTACGCACGATGCACAAAAACTTTATTTTAAAGTACATAATAGTCTACACCCTAAACAAGAAAATTCGCCCGAACAAGCAAATAATGGCATTGGCTTAGAGAATGTAAAAAAACGCCTCGAACTGATTTATCCAAACCGCCATACGCTTGATATTCAAGTATCGGACAATGATTATTTTGTATCTTTGATTATCGGAATATATTAGACATTATGCAAAAAAACATTACTCCCCTTCAGGGGTTGGGGGTTACCGCCATTGCCATCGACGACGAGCCTCGTGCCTTAGAGGTGATTGAGATTCACGCTCAAAAAGTACCCTTTCTTGAACTAAAAGCCACTTTTACTGATGCCTTCGAGGCGATTCCATATTTACAACAAAACAAAGTTGACTTGATATTTTTAGACATAAAGATGCCCGATATTTCGGGTATTGAGTTTGTACATATTCTGCAAAAAACGCCCATGATAATTTTTACAACGGCTTACTCTGAATATGCCGTGAAAGGATTTGAACTCGATGCCATTGATTACCTTTTAAAGCCATTTTCGTTGGTAAGATTTACGAAAGCGTGCAATAAAGCACTCGAAATGAAGCTATCTCGAAACGATACTTCGCCCAGTTTTTTATTCCTAAAAACTGGCTACGAAGAAGAAAAGGTTTTACTCGATGATATTCTCTACATTGAAGCAGAAGGCAACTATATGGCTTATATTTTACCCAATAAAAAACTTCTATGCCGACAAAACATTGGTGAATGTATAGCACAGCTATCTGACAATCAATTTATTAGAATTCATCGTTCCTATAT
>JALQYE010000077.1 GCA_023254245.1 Emticicia sp. | reverse complement strand
CGAAGGTGAATACGCAAGGTTCGCAGGGCTTGAGTGATATGATACTCAACGGTGCGTTCGGGGGTTTCTAATAAAACCGCAATTTCTTTGACGGATTTATATTCGAGGCGGTTAAGACGAAATATATGTTGTGTTTTTTCGGGAAGTTGCCCAATGGCTTTTTCGATAGCTACCGAAAGTTCATTAAACGCCACTGATTCATCGACATCATCAGTTAGCTCATTTTTCTTGAGCGAATACTCAACAAATTTTTCCTGTAAAATCTGCTTTTTAATTTGGTTGATTATTAAGTATTTAAGCGAAGTATTGAGGTATGCCTCAAGGTTTTCTATCACAACTCGCTCTCGTTTTTCCCAAAGACTGATAAATAAATCTTGCAGGATTTCTTCAATAGTTTCTTTTGAGCGAATCTTAAATTGTGCCGAACGGAGAAGTTTTTGCCAGTATCTTCTATAAATTTCTTCAAAAGCCTCTTGCTCTCCTACACGTAGGAGTTTTACTAATAATTCGTCGCTGAGGATTTTATACTCCATTCATATTGGTGTTTGGGTTACAAATGTAGGATAATTTTTGCACAAAAAAAGAGCAGAAACCGCTGGCTTCTGCTCTTTTTCTATATTCGAACAATCTTTAAAACTGTTCGGTATTTTATCTCAATTGGAATTGAACGCGAGTATTAGATTTTTTACCATCTGGTGTAGTATACTCTGTTGTTGGGTCTTCATCTCCTTGACCTTCGTAAGTCATACGTGCTTTGCTAATACATTTTTTCTTCAAGAAATAAGCGTAAATCGCACATGCACGAAGTTTAGCCGAACGAAGATTTGTTGCGTTGCTTGCACCATCGTTGAATGCTGAGATGTGTAAGATACTATCTGGACATCTTTGCAATAACGAACAAACTCTGTCAAGTTTCTTGTATGAAGCTGGCTTCAATTTGTTTGTACCGCTATAGAACTCAATTCCTTGTGCTGCGAAAGTCAATTCATCTAATTCTGATTGCGAAATTTCACAACCACTGGCTGTTCTATATCCTTTTGGTACTAATTTACCATTTACATAGCCTTCTGGGCAACCATCGTTTGATGCTAAACCAGCTAAGTCAGGGCATTTGTCTTGTGCATCAGCTACACCATCTTTGTCACGGTCTGGGCAACCTTTTGCTGAAGCCACACCTTTGATTGTTGGACACGCATCATCTTTATCAGCAATACCGTCACCATCAGTATCTGGGCAACCATTCAATGAAGCAGGACCTGCTTCGTTCGGACAAGCGTCATCTTTATCAGCAATACCATCGCCATCTGAATCTGGGCAACCTTTCAATGCTTTAACACCAGCTACATCTGGACACGCATCGTCTTTATCAGCTACACCATCTTTATCACGGTCAGGACATCCTTTCAATGCTACTGTACCAACTTGAGTCGGACACTCGTCATCTTTATCAGCAATACCATCACCGTCAGTATCAGGGCAACCTTTCAATGCCATCGGGCCAGCTTGAGTCGGACACGCATCGTCTTTATCAGGAATACCGTCACCGTCAGTATCTGGGCAACCTTGGAATTTACGTAAACCTTTTTCAGTAGGACAAGCGTCACAACGGTCAACTACACCATCTTTATCACCATCTTTATCGCCAAAACGATAAGAACCCAATAAATTAGCTACTAAGTAACCATCATTATATGATTTTCCGTTTGGTTCGAATGCAGTACCTGCACCCAAAGCTGTTGTTGAAAGTTTTGTACCATCTAAATAATCAGAGAACGCATAACGGTAACCAACTTCTGCACCGATAGTCCATCTTTCAGCGGCGTTGTATTTCAAACCCACACCAAAAGGAAGAACCAACGCTGATTTTTTCAAGTTTGCTTGGTCTTGGTCGAACAAACGAGCTACAACGTATTTACGAGGGTCGTCGTCTTGCAAAGCAGCATTTTGTGCCACAACTGTTGGGTTTGTAAACGCTGCCCCAATACCACCGAAGAGGTAAGGAGAAAGTGTTCGGCGGAAAGTTCCGTCACAAGTATATCTTCTTTCTTTTAAAGGATAGAATTCGCCTAATAGAGATAATTCAGTTAATGGTGATGTAAATTTCAAACGACGATAGTTCCATCGGCCGTCTGGTTGGTCAAGGTCATTTCCTGCCAATCGTCCAAATAATAGTTGAGCACGTAATGCAAAATAGTCGTTAATATGACGACGAACAAACGCACCAATCATAATGCTGTTTGCCGAAGCATACGGTTTGCTACAGTGCATATCACCAAAATACTGATTGACACCAAGGGGAATACCAACTTCCCACTTATAAGGCTTACACACCTTACAAGAGTCTTGTGCCTGAGTTGTTAGCGATAATGTCAATAACGCTACAAAAAGGAATGTTACCTTCTTCATGTTGGGGGAATTTTATTGTTTTCTTCTAAGAAATAATATTAAAATTGGACTAATCAACGGATTTTATGTCACAATCTAAACGTAATCTTTAGCAAAGAAAAAAAAAATTGTTAGAAATTTCTACAAAAAACTATATTATTTTGCCAAAAATGATTAATCGGGCCTTAATGTCATTCAAAAATTCCAGCTAAGTCAATAATGAACGCATATTCCATTGCAACTTCTTTGAGCGAGGCAAATCTGCCCGATGCTCCGCCGTGTCCAGCCTCCATGTTTGTATGCATTAACAAAAGATTATTATTGGTTTTTATGGTTCTGAGTTTAGCAACCCATTTGGCTGGTTCAAAATATTGCACTTGTGAATCGTGCAGGCCAGTGGTTACGAGCAAGTTGGGATAATCCTTTGCCTCAACGTTATCGTAAGGCGAATAAGAAAGCATATATTCGTACGAATCTTGATTTTTAGGGTTTCCCCACTCTTCAAATTCACCTGTTGTGAGTGGAATCGTTTCATCAAGCATTGTGGTTACGACATCGACAAATGGTACGGCTGCTACCACACCACGATACAAGTCTGGTCGAAGATTGATGATGGCTCCCATCAGAAGTCCACCCGCACTGCCGCCAAGGGCAAAAAGTTTTTCGGGGCTACAATAGTTGTTTTTGATGAGAAAATCCGAACAGTCAATAAAATCATAAAAAGTATTCATTTTCTTGAACATTTTCCCGTTTTCGTACCATTCTCGACCCATTTCTTGCCCACCTCTGATATGAGCGATGGCATAGACAAACCCACGGTCGAGCAAACTTAGGCGGCTCGAACCAAAAGTTGCATCGGTTGAGTAACCGTAAGAACCATAAGAATATTGCAGAAGTGGAGCGGTGCCGTCAAGTCTTGTATTTTTGTGGTAAACTATCGAAACAGGTACTTTTACACCATCACGCACCGTCACGAAAACTCTTTCCGATACATAATTTTCTTTATCAAAACCACCCAAAACCGTTTGTTGTTTCTTTAATTCTTTGGTTTGGGCGTTCATGTCATAATCAAACGTTGAGTTTGGCGTAGTCAACGATGTGTAACTGTAACGAAGAATATCGGTGTCAAAACTTGGATTTGAGCCAATATTTGCATCGTAGGCAGGTTCGCCAAAGTTGAGGTAATGCTCCGATTTTGTAGAATGATTGATGATTCGAAGTTGACTAAGACCCTGATTTTTCTCTTGAACAACTAAGTGATTTTTGAAAACCTCAATTCCTTCTAAATAAACTCCTGGACGATGCTCAATGACAGTCTTCCACTTTGATTTATCGCTTGTTTCATGCTCATTTACTTCCATTAATTTGAAGTTAAAAGCATTATCAAGATTGGTTTTTACGTAGAATTTATCCTCAAAATGCTCAATTTCGTATTCATGTCCACGTGCACGAGGAAGAAAAGTTTTGAATTCTCCCATTGGATTGGATGCTTCTAAAAGTTGATATTCAGATGCAATTCCGTTGTGGTCGCTACCGATGGCAATGTATTTCTTTGATTTCATTCGATAAAGACCCATGTAATATTGGTTGTCTTTTTCTTCATAAACCAAAACGTCTGTTTTTACGTCAGTTCCCAGTGTATGTCGCCAGACCTGATAGCCCAAGAGCGTCTTTTGGTCACGTAGGATATAGAAAAAGGTTTTGTTATCGGCCGCCCAAGCGTAGCTTCCGCCTTCGGTATTTTTGATTTGGTCTTTATAAATTTCGCCAGTTTTCAGATTTTTAAATCTCACAGTGTAGTTTCTGCGACTGATGGTATCGACACCGTAGGCAATGATTTCGTCGTTATCTGTAATCTCGTAGCCACCGATGCTGAAATACTTTTTGCCTTTTCCCATTTCATTCCCATCGAGTAGAATGTCTTCTACGGCATCGAGAGTGCTTCTTTTTCGGCAATAAACAGGATATTCGCCGCCTTCTACATACTTTACATAATAAAAGTATTCACCATCTTTTACAGGAACCGATTCATCCTGCTCTTTTATTCGGCCCTTCATTTCCTCAAAGAGTTTTTCTTGCAAAGGTTTTACAGGAGCCATTACTTGAGCTAAATACTCATTTTCGGCATTCAGGTACGCAATAACATCAGGATTCTCGGGGTCGTTAAGCCAATAATAATTATCAATACGGGTGTGGTTGTGGGTGACTATCTCTTTAGGTTTTGCTTCTACAGTTGGAGCTGTTAGGCCTATATTGGTCATGCTTGAATGGATATTCATACTTTTGAATAATATATTATAGAAATATTAATATTTTTGAAAAGCTATTTTAACGAAATAGAACAAAAGTAAGAGATATTTTTATCGTTTAGTTAAAAATATTTTGAGTGAAAATACTGATTAAGGGAAAAAATAAAGACATTTTGTAGAAAAATGAAAAAATAACGATTTTTACAATTAATATTACGGATAGAATCCGAAATTGTAATCTGTACAAATTATAACCATCAATAAATCTAATGAAAAAACAGAGTTTTGTTAGTATAATTTTAGTAATCATTGTGGCTCTTTCATCGTTTAAAATAAAGCGAGATAGTCTTGAAGAGGTGTTTATTAAAATCAACCAAGATGTGCTTTATCGTGGACGTTCTTACGAAACACTCGGTGAGGCAACTTCGACTATTGGTCATCGACTTACAGGTAGTGTCAACGGAAAAAAAGCAGAAGAATATGCCCATAAACTATTCAAAGACTATGGCTTTGTAGATGTAAAATATATGCCATTTGAGGTTGAATCCTGGGCAAGAGACACCGTAAGTTTGGCAATAGTACCGAAAGGAAGTGATAATTTCCGTGATGTAGAGGTAGTCGCTTTGGCACATTCGCCAGTTTCTTCACATTTGCAGGGTCAAATTGTTGATTGTGGCGACGGCGTGGAATCTGATTTTGAAAAAGTAAAAGCTGAAGTAAAAGGAAAAATTGCTTTATTTAATATCAATATTCAATCGCCCGAAAATAAAGGAAAAAAGAATCTGCATCGTTCCGAAAAAACAGCATTGGCTATCAAATACGGTGCTGCGGGTGTAATTATTGCCAATTCGGTTGATGGTGGCGTCCTTTTGACAGGAACTGCATCAGTAACAGGCGAGTTAATCCCGATTCCAGCAGTTTGTATTTCGGTAGAAAGCGGCAAGGCAATTCGAAAATGGATAAAAGATGAACCTAACCTTTTGGCTGTAATTGATATGCGAAATTTCAGTCGACCAATCAGAGCCAGAAATGTAATTGCGACTTTGCCAGGTAGCTCGAAAAAATACAAAAAAGAGAAAATCGTTATCGGTGGCCACTTAGATTCGTGGGATTTAGCAACTGGAGCAATGGATAATGGCATTGGCTCATTTACTGTTTTGGATATTGCCAGAGTTTTTCAATCGTTAAATCTTCGACCAAAACGAACTATCGAATTTGTGATGTTTATGGGTGAAGAGCAGGGCTTGCTCGGCTCGAAGGCAATGGTGAAAAAGTATAAAGAAGAAGGCAAAATTGACCAAGTACAGTTAATGGTTAACCTTGATATGGTTAATAATGCCAAAGGATTTAATGCAATGGGCCGCCCCGAATTACGTAAGTTTTTTGATGAAATTGGTAAAAAAATTAAAGAGGTTGATTCAACTTTCTCAAACGTAAATCCAAATTCTGCAGGCTTACACTCTGACCATCAGCCATTTATGATTGAGGGAGTACCTGTTTGTTCACCATCGGGAAGTTTCCCTGTAAAAGCCTACAATTGTTACCATGCCAACTGTGACCGTTTCGATTTGATTGATAAAAAACAAATCAATAACAATGTTCGCTTCACAGCCATGATGCTTTATGCTTTAGCCGAAGCCGAGGCTTTGCCCGTGAAAAAAATGAACGACCAAGAAACTAAGGAGTTTTTGATTAAACAAAACCTCAAAAATGAATTGATTATTGGTAAAGACTGGCGTTGGGAACAATAATTTTTTGAAATTTAGGCCACTAAGAAACTAAATAGTACTAAGTCGATTCTTGATGACGCTTAGAGACTTTTAATTTCTTAGTGGTTATTTTTTATACTAACTTTTCTATAAAACTTATGCTGTCAAAAACCTTTGGGGCTGCTGTTTATGGTGTAAATGCAACGTTGATTACGGTCGAAGTAAGCGTAGTACAAGGCACAGGAATGGCCATTGTTGGCTTACCCGACGGAGCGGTTAAAGAAAGCCAACAACGAGTAGATGCCGCCCTGAAAAACTGTAATTATCAGATTTCTCGTCAAAAAACGGTTATTAATCTTGCTCCTGCCGATATTCGAAAAGAAGGCTCGGCTTATGATTTGCCAATGGCTTTAGGGCTTTTGGCAGTTTCGAGACAAATCAGAACTACTAAAAGCTTAGAAGAATACGTTATTTTGGGCGAACTCGCCTTAGATGGTACACTTCGCCCAATTAAGGGCGTTTTGCCGATTGCTATTGAAGCTCGTCGAAACAAACTCAAAGGTTTTATTCTTCCTGCCGAAAACGCAATGGAAGCCTCGATTGTCAATGCCTTAGATATTATTCCAGTAAATACGCTCACTGAAGCCATTGAGTTTCTAACAGGAACGAAAGAAATTGAGCCATTAGTGACAGATACACGAGATATTTTCTTTAATTCGGTCGGTGAATACGACGCTGATTTCTCGCACGTACAGGGGCAAGAAAACATCAAGCGAGCGATGGAAATTGCGGCCGCTGGTGGACATAACGTAATCATGATTGGCCCTCCTGGGGCTGGTAAAACGATGCTGGCGAAGCGTTTGCCGTCTATTTTGCCACCGCTCACGCTTCACGAAGCTCTTGAAACGACAAAAATTCATTCGGTAGCAGGTAAGTTAGGCGTGAAAGCCACCCTAATTGCTCGTCGGCCGTTTCGTTCGCCACACCATACAATTTCTGATGCTGCTTTGGTTGGGGGCGGTAGTTTTCCACAACCTGGTGAGATTTCATTGGCTCATAATGGTGTTTTGTTTTTGGATGAGCTGCCCGAATTTAAGCGAACAGTTTTGGAAGTAATGCGTCAGCCACTTGAAGAACGTAAGGTTGTTATTTCTCGTACCAAACAGGCCGTTGATTTTCCAGCTAACTTTATGCTCATTGCAAGCATGAATCCCTGTCCGTGCGGGTACTATAATCACCCCGAAAAAGATTGTACTTGCCCACCAGGAACGGTCGGAAAATATTTGAACAAAATTTCAGGGCCACTTTTGGATAGAATAGATTTACACGTAGAAGTTACGCCAGTAAGTTTCGACCAAATTGCTTCAACTCGCAAAAATGAAACATCGGCTGAGATTCGGGAACGAGTCATCAAAGCTCGTGAAATTCAAACGAAGCGTTTTGAAAACTATTCAGAAATACATTCAAACGCCATGATGCCGCCCGAAATGGTGAAAGAAATCTGCGATATTGGCGAAGCTGGAAAAGCTCTACTTAAAAAAGCAATGGAACGTCTCGGACTTTCTGCACGTGCGTATGATAGAATCTTGAAAGTAAGCCGCACAATTGCCGATTTGGCAGGAAGCGATGAAATCAGAATAGAGCATTTGGCCGAAGCAATTCAATACCGCAGTTTGGATAGAGAGAATTGGGCGGGGTAACGACCGTTAATTTTGGCCTAAATCTTGCTTTTTCGATACCTAAGAAACTAAAAACTTATTTCTGTACGTTATTAACATCAATTATTAACCTTTCATACGGACGTCCTCCTTAGAGGCAGTCGGGAAAAAACTAATACTAAAATGAAGAAAACCGTTTTTGTTGCTCTCATTGGCTTATTTTTCAGTGTAGCAACTTATGCACAACATAGCAAAAGTACCACAGGTATTAAATTTACAGAAGCCTCGTGGAAAGAGATTTTGAAAAAGGCAAAAGCCGAAAAGAAACTTATCTTTATGGATGCCTACACCACTTGGTGCGGACCATGTAAGATGCTTCAAGCAAGAGTTTTTCCTGATAAAAACTTAGGTGAATTTTTCAATCAAAACTTTGTAAATGCAGCCATTGATATGGAAAGTGAAGAAGGCGTAAGACTTTCGAGTATCTACGAAGTACAAGGCTACCCATCGTTATTTTTCATTGACCCAAATACGGGTAAAGTTGTAAAAATGTTTTTGGGTTATACAGAAATCGACCAACTTTTAAGTGCAGGAAAGAAATTAGTTGAGAAGAAAAAGGTATAAACAAGTTAAATACCATTTTTTAGAAAAGAGAGGAGGCATTTGATGTTTTCTCTTTTTTTATTATAAACCTTTTACTCAAAATTTCCGTTTATATATGTATATACATCTAATTTTATATCAAATGAAAAAACTCTTATTAACACTTGCTTTCGCGAGTATTTCCGTTTTTAGTTTCTCTCAAAGTTGTTGTGAATTGGTTTTTGCCAGTAATGATGGTAATATGGGCGTTTTTGCATCAGATAAAGCCTTTATTGCTTCACACTTAGCACCAATTGTTTATAAGCACACAAGTGAAGTTGGTGGCAAAATGATAGAGATTGCTACGCCAGATGGCAAAAAGGCAAATGCTTATTTTGTAAAATCTACTAAAAAATCAGATAAATGGCTTTTTGTATATCAAGAATGGTGGGGACTAAATGACCATATCAAGCGTCAAGCCGATGTTTTTTATAATGATTTAGGTGGAAATGTAAATGTTTTAGCTCTTGATATGTATGATGGTAAATTAGCTACTGACGCCAGTGAAGCAGGAAAATACATGCAAGGTGTGGTTGAGGCTCGTCTCGAAAACATCGTACAAGGAGGCTTACAGTTTGCTGGTAAAAAAGCCAAAGTTGCTAACGTAGGTTGGTGTTTCGGTGGTGGCTGGTCATTAAAATCGGCTATTATTGGTGGTAAGCAAACGGTAGGTTCGGTAATGTACTACGGAATGCCAGTAAAAGATGTTGAAAAACTAAAGACATTGAATACTGATGTACTTGGTCTTTTTGCAACCGAACAATGGATTTCAAAATCAGTAATCGAAGAGTTTGCTGCTAACATGAAAACTGCTGGAAAAACACTCAATTACAAAATTTTTGAAGCCGACCACGCATTTGCTAATCCGAGTAATCCAAAGTATGATGAAGCAAAAGCTAAAGAAGCTTACGGAATGGCTATTGAATATTTAAAAAAGAAACTTTTGTAAGAATCAAGTGGCTATGGGTTATAGCTGCCAATAATTTAGGATAGCGTAAATCGCCCAAGCAAACCATTCGTAAATCGTAATTCGATTAATTCGAAAATTTTATTTCTAATGAGTTGTATTCAATTTTAGCTTTCAAAAGCAAAAAATTGGGTGCAACTCATTTTTTTATCAGCACATTTCAATAAATTCACTTCCCTAAAATCATCTAAACAAAAACCTCCCTAAACCATGCCTTCACGCCGTAGTTTCTTGAGCAAGGCCGCTATGCTTGCCAGTACATCACTCATTCCATCACTAAAGCCTTTTTCAAAAGAAGATTTGCTTACTTTGGCTGCCTATAGACCCGAAAAATCGGCCATCGAACTCGCAACTGATGAAGATTACTGGTGGCAAATTCAGCAAGCTTACACTGTTTCACCACAAATCATTAATCTAAATAACGGAGGTGTAAGTCCATCGCCGTTGGTGGTGCAAAATGCTGTTGACCGTTATAACAAATTGGCCAACGAAGCACCCAGTTACTACATGTGGCGAATTATGGACCAAGGCCGAGAGCCACTGCGTGAAAATTTGGCTAAATATGCGGGTGTTTCGGCCGAAGAAATAGCCATTAATCGAAATGCCACCGAAGCCATTGATACCGTAATTTTAGGTTTGCCTTTACAGCGAGGTGATGAAATTGTAATGACTCGCTACGACTACCCAAATATGCTACACGCATGGCGTCAACGAGAATTACGAGATGGTCTAAAAATTAATTATGTAGAACTCGACCTACCCGCCGAAGATGCCGACTTAATCGTCAAGAAATATGTCGAGCAAATGACTCCACGCACCAAAATTGTGCATATTACGCACATTATGAATTGGAATGGACAGGTGATTCCTGCCAAACGCATTGCCGACGAAGCCCACAAACGAGGCATCGAAGTTTTGATTGATGGAGCTCATTCGTTTGCTCATCTCGAATACAAAATTCCTGATTTGGGTGGTGATTATTACGGAACAAGTCTCCACAAGTGGCTTTCTGCCCCTATCGGTTCGGGAATGCTTTGGATGAAGAAAGAAAAAATCAGCAAAATATTCCCACTCATTCCCAACGACAAACCTAATTCTGACAATATCCGAAAATTTGAAAACCTCGGTACTCGTCCATTCATGATTGAGCAAGCCATCGGGCAGGCACTTAATTTTCAATTGGCGATAGGCAATGCAAGAAAAGAAGCTCGTTTACGTTTTCTAAAAGATTATTGGGCAAAAGAAGCCAGTAAAATGCCTAAAATAAAAATGAATACATCGCTAAAACCCGAATTTTCGGGAGCATTGGCACATTTTAGTGTAGAAGGTTTAGAAGCAGGAAAAATGGAAGGTGAATTATTCACCAAATTCAAAATACACACTTCGCCAACCAAATGGGAAAAACTCGATGGCGTGAGAGTTACCCCGCACGTTTACACCTCACTTCGAGATTTAGACCGACTCTTAGATGGAGTACTGCATTTGACGAAACTTTGAATGTCGATAGCCCAGCAAAGTTGAATGCTGGTGGCTGAGCGAAGTTGAAGGCTGGTGGCTGAGCGGAATTGAAGGCTGGTGGCTGAGCGGAGTTGAAGGCTGGTGGCTGAGCGGAGTCGAAGCCACAGATTCACTAAAAATCCAAAATATTAGTATGCTTGCATACTAATATTTTTTTATATAACTTTGATTCATCAACAATACAAACTACAAAACCAAATAAAAACTATGGCAGCAACTATGATAGAAGGTATCAATTTTAACCTAACCGAAGAACATTTGGCAGTGCAAGCCGCTGCTCGTGATTTTGCCCAAAACGAACTTTTACCTACTGCCATCGAGCGAGATACCCATTCGGTGTTTCCGTATGAACAAATCAAAAAAATGGGTGAGCTGGGTTTTATGGGAATGATGGTTTCGCCCGAATACGGTGGCGGTGGCATGGACACGATTTCGTATGTACTGGCGATGGAAGAAATCTCGAAAGTGGATGCGTCGGCTTCGGTGGCGATGTCGGTCAATAACTCATTGGTTTGTTGGGGATTAGAGGCTTATGGAACTGAAGAACAAAAACAAAAATATTTAAAACCTCTCGCATCAGGCGAAATTATCGGAGCATTTTGCTTGTCTGAACCCGAAGCAGGCTCAGATGCCACTTCGCAGAAAACAACAGCCGAAGATAAGGGTGATTATTATTTAGTAAACGGCACAAAAAACTGGATTACCAACGGTGGAACGTCATCGGTTTGTTTGGTAATTGCTCAAACGCACCCCGAACTCAAACACAAAGGAATCAATGCCTTGATTATTGAGAAAGGCACAGAAGGATTTGTGGTTGGGAAGAAAGAAGATAAAATGGGGATTCGCTCATCAGATACACATTCTTTGATGTTTTCTGATGTGAAAGTGGCAAAAGAAAACCGAATTGGAGCTGATGGTTTTGGGTTTAAATTTGCCATGACAACCCTCAATGGTGGAAGAATAGGTATTGCAGCACAAGCCCTCGGTATTGCAGCTGGTGCGTATGAATTGGCCGTAAAATATTCAAAAGAACGTAAATCATTTGGAAAAGCCATCAGCGAACACCAAGCGATTCAGTTTAAATTAGCCGAAATGGCCACCAAAATCGAAGCGGCTCGTTTGTTGGTTTATAAAGCCGCTCGCCAAAAAGACGAAGGCAAAGATTACGTAGAATCGGCGGCAATGGCTAAACTTTTTGCTTCAGATGTAGCGATGTGGGCAACAACCGAAGCCGTACAAATTCACGGAGGCTATGGTTATGTAAAAGAGTTTCACGTTGAGCGTTTGATGCGTGATGCCAAAATAACACAGATTTACGAAGGTACTTCCGAAATCCAAAAACTTGTGATTGCACGAGAGATTTTGAAATGATAGTTTTGTGTAAAATTTACATCTAACCATTTTAAAATCAAGTATGAAAAAAATATTTCTGATAGCATTTATTTGTATGAGTTTCGCTGCTTTTTCGCAAGAAACTATCACAGCTTCACAAGCCAAAGATTTTGTGGGTAAAGAGGTTTTCTTGACAGGCAAAGTGGCTGGTTCGAGGCTTTTTCAACGCCCTACGGGCGATATGCTTTTATTAAATATTGATAAACCACATCCAAGCAATGATATTACGGTAGTTATCGAAGGTGAGGTAATCTCAAAAGGAAAATTCACGGAAGCCGCTTTGCAAGGGAAATCTATAAAAGTAAAAGGTATTGTGAGCATTTATAAGGAAAAACCACAAATAAAACTCGAAAATGAGGCTAATCTCACAATAGTAGAGTAATACGATTTTCTAAATTTCTCTACAAAAAGGCTCAAGTTGAGCCTTTTTTAATATTTATATTGTTCAAATTAAATTATTTTAAAAATAATATTTCAGCTTCGTATCGAAATAAAAATAAAATCTTCTATTTTAGTAGTTTGATTCTAAAAGCAATTAATTCCTATTTCATCCCTAATAAAAAATGAACTTATTCGAGATTAAAGAGCAAGCTAAAGTGTATGATGTTGTCATTGTTGGCTCAGGAGCTGGTGGTGGTATGGCAGCGTATCAACTCGCAAAAGCTGGTGCTAAAGTTTGTTTGTTGGAAGCTGGTGGCTACTTCGACCCCGCTGACCCAAAGTATATTACCCAAATGAAAAATCCTTGGGAATCGCCTCGTCGTGGAGCAAGTACTCGTCATCGTCCGTTTGGAGATTTTGATGCTGCTTGGGGAGGCTGGGACATCGAAGGTGAGCCATATACGGCTGCTCAAGGTACGCAATTCCGTTGGTTCCGCTCAAGAATGTTGGGTGGGCGTACTAACCACTGGGGACGTATTTCGATGCGTTTCGGTCCTGATGATTTCAAAAGAGGCTCTTTGACTGGCATCGGCGACGACTGGCCAATCGATTACGAAGACCTTGCACCTTACTATGATAAGGTAGATAAAATGATTGGTCTTTTCGGTACAAAAGAAGGTATCCGAAACGAGCCAGATGGTATTTTCTTACCTCCTCCAAAACCACGTTTGCATGAGTTAATGCTTAAAAAAGCAGCTACTGGTATTGGAATCCCTGTAATTCCTTCTCGTATGGCCATGCTTACCAAGCCAATCAACGATTCTCGTGGTTCATGTTTCTATTGCGGTCAGTGCGGTCGTGCTTGTCAGGCCTATGCCGACTTCTCGGCTTCTTCGGTGCTTTGTATTCCTGCTGCAAAAACAGGTAACTTGACTTTGATAAACAACGCCATGGTGCGTGAGGTATTGACTGATGTAAATACAGGTCTGACGACGGGTGTTTCGTATGTCAATAAAATGGATTTGAAAGAATACACCATCAAAGGTAAAATTGTGGTTTTGGCGGCCAGTACTTGCGAAACAGCTCGTATTCTCTTAAACTCAAAATCATCAAGATTCCAAAAAGGATTAGCAAATGATAGTGGTGTGGTGGGTAAATACCTCAATGACTCGACTGGTGCGAGCCGTTCGGCATTTATTCCTGCCTTGATGGATAGAAAACGCTACAACGAAGACGGTGTAGGTGGTATGCACGTATTTACGCCGTGGTGGTTGGATAACAAAAAATTAGATTTCCCACGTGGTTATCACATCGAATACGGCGGTGGCATGGGAATGCCAGGCGGTGGCTTTGGTGGTGGAATTGAGCGTGTAAACGGTCTTTATACTGATAAAAATGGCAACAAAAAGCGTGCTGGTGGCTATGGTGCAGCTTTGAAAGAAGATGTGGTTCGTACATACGGTGCGTATATCGGCATGGCTGGACGTGGCGAGCCTATTCCGTTGGAGTCGAACTACTGCGAAATCGACCCAAATAATGTTGATAAGTATGGTATTCCGACACTTCGCTACAACTACAAATGGAGCGAAAATGAAATTAAGCAAGCCAAACACATGCAGGATACATTCGAGCAGATTATCCACGAAATGGGCGGTATTGCTTTGGGTAAAAAACCAGATGCAAGCACCAACTACGGTTTGGCTCAACCAGGTGAAATCATTCACGAAGTTGGAACGGTTCGTATGGGCAATGACCCTAAAAAATCGGCATTGAACAAATGGCAACAAGCACACGATGTGAAAAACTTATTTGTGGTTGATGCGGCTCCGTTTGTTTCGCAAGGTGATAAGAACGTTACATGGACAATCTTGGCGAGTTCGTGGCGTACTTCAGATTACATCATCGACCAAGTAAAAGCTAAGAATTTGTAATTTAGACATGAGATATTAGATAAGAGACAAGAGATTTTTTTCGGTAGCTGAGCGAATCGGACAGCCGAAGCTGTCGAAGCTACCGAAATATGTTCGATAATAAAATCTCAAATCTTG
This sequence comes from Emticicia sp., assembly GCA_023254245.1. Classification (GTDB taxonomy): domain Bacteria; phylum Bacteroidota; class Bacteroidia; order Cytophagales; family Spirosomataceae; genus Emticicia. Next base: position 3,432 of record JALQYE010000077.1, on the reverse strand, counting down.
TGTCTCGCATCCAAATAAAGAAAAACATGAAACGTAGAGATACATTAAAAGCAATATCTTTAGGCACTTTCGGAATGGCGGCTTTACCAACTACCGATTTGGTAGCGGCTGCTCCAGACCCAAAGCCTTTTAAGACCACGCCTGCTCGTGTAGCCGAGGAAATTGAGCGTGATAAAAAACTAATGGCCGAGAAGTTTTTTACGGCTGCCGAACTAACAACCATCGGTATTTTGTGCGATATTATTATGCCTGCCGATGCAAAATCGGGAAGTGCTACGCAAGTAGGCGTGCCTGCTTACATAGAGTTTATGGCAAAAGACCAACCTGCGTATCAGACTCCGCTACGTGGCGGTTTGAAATGGTTAGATAATGTCTGTTTGAAGCAATTTGGTAAGGTTTTTTCTTTGTGTTCGGCAAAAGAAAGAATTCAGATTGTTGATGAAATTGCTTACCCGAATGATGTGAAACCAGAATATACACAAGGAGCAGCATTTTTTACACAAATGAGAAACCTAACTGTATCGGGTTATTTTACAACACCAACGGGCTTTGAAGTATTGGGGTATGTAGGAAATCGCCCGAATCAATGGGATGGTGTTCCGCAAGATGTATTAGATAAATACGGCTTGAAGTACGACCCAATTTATGACAAAAAAGATTGATTTTTTAGTCGATAGTTTAAAGGCTCGGTAGTTTTCTACTGAGCCTTTATTTTTTACCCAAAACTAAAACGTCGGCATGGCTCGAAGCCATGCCGACGTTAAAAAAGCGTTTTAGATAGAAAATTCTACAATAAAGCTCTATCTAAATGCACATAACCCCCATCCACGTGAATCAGTTGACCCGTTGTGTGGCTTGATTTATCGGAAAGTAAGAAAACGACCATATTGGCTATTTCTTCGGAAGTTGTCATTCTATTTCCTAATGGAATTTTTGAGTTGATTTTTTCCAAAGTTTCGGTCGGATTTGGTAAAGTTTGTACCCATCGTTCGTAAAGTGGGGTATAGCATTCGGCCACAATCAAAGAGTTTACCCTGATTCCGTATTTCAATAACTCCACGGCCCACTCACGTGTAAGAGCATTTCTGCCACCATTGGCGGCTGCGTAGGCCGATGTGCCACCTTGCCCAGTTTCGGCAGTTTTTGAGCCAATATTTACAATCGAACCTTTCGATGCTTTCAGAGCTGGCAAAGCGTGCTGAACGATTAGGTAATAATGCACCAAGTTTTTGTGCAGAGATTCCATAAATCGCTCATAATTACCGCTTTCGAGCCCAACACCATCGTTTACACCAGCATTATTCACCACCCCATCAATTCGACCAAATTTTTGATTGATTTCAGCAACTGCCTTTTCGCATTCGCTTGGCTGCGAAAGTTCGGCTATCACTTGTTCGCATTTCTGCCCCAAAGCAATTATTTCATTCACCAATTTTAAATTATCGGCTTCATTGCGGCCAACGATTACAGGAATTGCTCCTTCATTGGCCAACACTCTCACGATGCCTTCTCCGATGCCTTTTGCCCCGCCAGTTACGATAATTACTTTGTCGCTTAAATTAAGATTCATTTGTTTTAAAATGGATTTTTGAGGTTGAATTATTGTTGTTTTTATGAAATTTATTTGACTACATGAAATTCTAAATCTTGAAAATCGAAACTAAAATCGGTCAATGGTGAAATTGCTTCCATTGTCATGCCTGCAGCTTTACCTTCGGTATCTAAGTTGAATTTTACAAAAGCATCGGCGTCGAGGCTTCTATCGTTCCATTTTGCCACAAATGTATTGCCCTTGTAATAAAGCATTTCGCCCGAAATTTTGGGCGAACGCTTTGATGCAAACATCAATTTGTCGTTTTTCAACGAAATCGTTACATCGCCAAACCACGCATCTTTGTACGTACCAACAAATTGATTGAGGTCGATTTTTGTGTTATTTTTTTGCTGGGCATCAATGGCTTTCCAAATATCATCGGTGATTTTCTTAGCATTTTCGTTGCCAGCCACTACACGGGCGTGATATTCAGCCACACGGTCAACTTTTGGCATTCCTAAGTAGCTATCTTTAATGGTATTCGTGATGGCCGTAAAAGCCGCACCGACTTGTTGGTTAGTGAAAACAATGATTCCGAGTTTTAATTCGGGCAAAATCGTTATTTGCGTTACTACACCAGCCAAGCCGCCTGTGTGGGTAGCTTGCTTGTAGCCTTTTACATCGCTCAAAAACCAGCCTAAACCGTAAGCCGAAAAGTGTGTATTATAAGGTGTAGGGCCACGCACTGGGATAATCGTTTGCGGTGTCCACATTTCTTCGTGAACTTCTTGACTGAAAAGTCTTTTTGAGCCATCGCCGTACTTTCCACCATTGATTTGGGCAATCACCCATTTACTCATGTCCGAAACACTGCTGCAAATTCCGCCCGCAGCATTGGCGGTTTCGCTCCAATCAATATCAATGGCTTGTACTTTTCCATTTACTGGGGCATGCGGAGAAATAATATTCGATTTGTCTTTGAGTCTGCTTATCGAAGCCGCTGTTTTGGTCATGCCGAGTGGTTGCATGATGCGTTTTTCTACAAAGTCTTCCCACGAAATACCCGAAACACGGGCCACAACTTCGCCCGCTACTATGTAAAGATTATTGTCATAATCATATTTTGAGCGGAAACTCGAAACAGGCTTTAGGTAGCGAAGATTATGAATAATATCGGTTTTAGTGAAATTGCTTGAATCAGGAAACATCATCAAATCGCCAGCACCCAAGCCCATTCCACTACGGTGACAAAGCAAATCTCTGATAGTAAACTCTTCGGTTACGTAAGGATTGTATAATTTAAACTCGGGAATGATATCGGTTACTTTAGTGTCCCATTTGATTCTTTTCTCGTCCACCAATATTCCCAAAGCGGCGGCGGTATAGGCTTTGCTATTGGAAGCTACGCCAAAAAGCGTGTTTTCATCTACTTTTTGTTGGGTTTTCAGCGAACGAACGCCATAGCCTTTGGCATGAATTACTTTGTCGTCTTTGATAACTGCCACGGCAATACCTGGCACATCAAACGTTTTCAGTGTTCGTTCAACCAGGGCATCAATTTCGGCCGAGGTGATGGTTTGTGCCTTACTCGAAAAAATACTTGACGAAACAATGAGGAAGGCAAGAAAGAGTTTTTTCATGAGGTAAAGAATGAAGATGAATATAATGCCCGAATTTATCTTAATTTGAGGAGAAATACAATTTATGATATTTTTGGAGGTGCTAAAAGTGCGATAGAGAATGTGGAGGTAAATAAATACTTTTGCTCAATAATCTATAAGAATTACTGAATCAAAACTTTCAAAAAATCCTCTATTTTTAAAACTTGAACTTGGGGAAAAGGAATTTGTTTTAGGATATCGAAATGTCGGTCTTGACTTACCAAATATGTTGCATTG
>JALQYE010000076.1:11266-18394 GCA_023254245.1 Emticicia sp. | reverse complement strand
GTATGTCCCATCCATCCGCATATGAAGCACTCGATTATTTTGGATTTTTAGCACAGGGGCTTGGGCTAAAAACTCATAGAATAAGGTTTGAAGTGTTCGTTGGCTATAACTGCTCTCCCTACTTAAAACCTTTAATGTTTGGCGTTCTAATACCCATTTCTTAAACCAAATAAAACGATTCTTTTGGCGGACATCCTTGCGTTGTTCACAATAAAAAATCTCGCAATTTTTACACTTGTATCGCTGTTTGCCTGCCTGTTTACCCCATTTGATACTCGACTGAAATCCACAAGCCCAGCATCGCTTTTTTTTCTATTTTCATGAAATAAAAAATGATTGATGAAACTAATTTCATCAATCATTCAAAAACTACAAGGTAAGTCGCTGATTATTAATTCTTTACAATTGATTTTTGTGCATTTTACCAACTATTTTTTGCTAATATACCACAAAAAAAAGGTCAAGCAAAATGCTCGACCTTTTTTTGTATTTTATCTAAAGAGAATTATCCACTCTCAAATTTTCATTAATTAAACATACTCTCTGCGTTGTTTAGCTGCCTCTTGTTGTCTTTTCTTTTCGGCTGCTGCTTCGAGTTCTGCTTTGCTACCCACTTGAATATTTTGGTATTTACGGTTACCCGTTCCAGCAGGAATCAAGTGACCAACAATAACGTTCTCTTTCAAGCCTTCGAGTGTATCACGCTTACCTCTTACGGCAGCTTCTGATAATACTTTAGTGGTCTCTTGGAACGATGCCGCTGACATGAATGATTCCGTACCCAACGATGCCGTAGTGATACCTTGTAATGTCGGACGAGCAACGGCTGGCATGGCGTCACGCACAACGATTTGTGCTAAGTCGGCACGCTTCAAGCGGCTGTTTTCATCACGCATTTCACGGGCAGTAATAATTTGACCTGGCTTATACTTATCAGAAGCACCAGCGTCCATTACTACTTTTTTGTCAAGAATCTTATCGTTTCCTGCACGTACAACCCACTTATCAACCATTTGGTTATCTAAGAAGAGTGTATCACCAGAGTCAATAACCTCAACTTTTTGCATCATTTGACGAACAATCGTTTCGATGTGCTTATCTGAGATTTTTACACCCTGTTGACGATATACGGCTTGTACTTCGTTTACTAAGTATTCTTGTACGGCGGTTGGCCCTTTAATACGAAGAATATCAGCTGGCGTGATAGCTCCATCAGAAAGTGGGTCACCTGCTAATACGAAATCTCCATCTTGTACTAAGAATAATTTCGATAACGGCACCATGTACTTCATCTTGATACCATCTTTTGCTTCCACAAAAATCTCACGGTTACCACGTTTGATAGAACCGTATTGTACGATACCGTCAATCTCCGATACAACCGCAGGATTTGATGGGTTACGAGCCTCAAATAATTCCGTGATACGTGGTAAACCACCCGTAATATCTCGGTTCATGTTGATGGCACGTGGAATCTTAGCTAAGATTTGTCCCGCTTTAATGATTTTTCCATCTTCTACTGTCAAACGAGCCAACACTGGCAAGTTGTAGGCTTTTTCTTCTTCACCATTGCTTGTTCTTACGATGATTGAAGGGTTTTTTGTACGGTCTTTCGATTCGATGATAACTTTATCACGGAAACCAGTTTGCTCATCGGCTTCCTCTTTATAAGTTACGTTTTCTTCGATTGCATCGTATTCTACTACACCATCAATATCGGCAAGGATAACGGCGTTGAATTGGTCCCAATGACAAAGAACATCATTTTTATTAACCTGTTGTCCGTCTTTTACTTCCAATGTAGCACCGTAAGGTACGTTATTCACGATAAGTACGTTGTTTGTACCAGTTTCAAGAATACGAATCTCACCGCGACGACCCAATACGGTTGTAATTTCGTTACCTTCGCGGTCAGTTGACTGTACGGTACGCATTTCTTCCAATTGGATAGTTCCAGCAAATTTCGCTTTGATGTTTGCTTCCGAAGCAACGTTTTGGGCAGTACCCCCTGTGTGGAACGTACGGAGTGTAAGCTGAGTACCTGGCTCACCGATTGATTGTGAGGCAATTACACCAACTGCTTCGCCACCTTCCGACATACGGCCAGTAGCCAAGTTACGTCCATAACATTTTGCACAAACACCTGTTTGCGTTTCACAAGTCAATACTGAGCGAATTTCAACTGTTTCGATAGCTGTTTCGTCGATTTCAGCCGCAATTTCTTCGGTGATTTCTTCGCCAGCTTTTACGATAAGTTTCTTAGTCAATGGGTCGATTACGTCATAAACCGATGTACGGCCCAAGATACGCTCAGAAAGTGGTTCAACGATATCTTCGTTGTCTTTCAAAGCTGAAACTTGAATACCACGTAAAGTTCCACAGTCGATTTCGTTTACTACTACGTCTTGTGCAACATCGTGCAAACGACGAGTTAAGTAACCAGCATCGGCAGTTTTTAGGGCTGTATCGGCCAAACCTTTACGAGCACCGTGTGTTGAGATAAAGTATTCGAGTACGTCGAGACCTTCTTTAAAGTTAGACAAGATTGGGTTTTCGATGATTTCTCCAACCGAGCCTTGAATATTCTTTTGTGGTTTCGCCATCAAACCTCTCATACCACCCAACTGACGCACTTGTTCTTGCGAACCACGAGCTCCCGAGTGCATCATCATATAAATTGGGTTGAAACCTGCTTGGTCTTCTTCCAATTGTTTCAATAGAATCACACGCATCGAACTATTTACACGTCCCCAAATATCAATGATTTGGTTATAACGCTCACGCTCAGTAATGATACCGAACATATAGTTGTTTTGTACTTCTTCTACTTCTTTTTTCGCATCTTCAACGAGTTTTGCTTTTTCTTCTGGGATAATGATGTTATCCAAACCGATAGACAAACCTCCACGGAAGGCCGTTTGATAACCCAATTGCTTGATGTCATCTAAGAATTGTGCTGTACGAGCATAGCCTGCCTCTTTGAATACACGACCGATAAGCTGTTGTAGCTTTTTCTTAGTCAATAATTCGTCAAGGTAACCTACTTCTTCTGGTACACACTGGTTAAATAAGATACGTCCAGCAACGGTATCAACGATTTTCCAAACTAAGTTTCCGTTTTCGTCTTTTACCTTTACACGACACTTGATGTGAGCGTGTTTTGAAACCGCACCTTCGTTCATCGCAATGATTACTTCTTCTGGCGAGTAGAAAGTAAGACCTTCACCTGGCTCTTTGTGAGTAGGAGTTGATTTACGTCCTTTCGTTACGAAGTAAAGACCCAATACCATGTCCTGAGAAGGTACAGTAATTGGAGCTCCGTTGGCAGGGTTCAAGATATTATGAGCCGCCAACATCAAAATTGAAGCTTCCATGATTGCTTCCTGACCAAGCGGCACGTGAACGGCCATCTGGTCACCGTCAAAGTCAGCGTTGAAGGCTGTACAAACAAGTGGGTGCAATTGGATAGCTTTTCCTTCCACCAATTTAGGTTGGAAAGCTTGGATACCAAGTCTGTGGAGTGTAGGGGCACGGTTCAAAAGAACTGGGTGTCCTTTCAATACGTTTTCTAAAATATCCCAAACTACTGCATCTTTTCTATCAACGATTTTCTTCGCCGATTTTACCGTCTTAACAATTCCACGCTCGATTAACTTTCTGATAATGAACGGTTTGAAAAGTTCGGCCGCCATATCTTTTGGTAAACCGCACTCGTGTAGTTTCAATTCTGGACCTACAACGATTACCGAACGACCAGAATAGTCAACACGCTTTCCAAGTAAGTTTTGACGGAAACGACCTTGCTTTCCTTTCAACATATCAGAAAGTGATTTCAAGGCACGGTTTCCTTCCGAACGAACGGCGTTTACTTTACGAGAGTTATCGAACAATGAGTCAACTGCCTCTTGTAACATACGTTTTTCGTTACGTAAGATTACTTCTGGAGCTTTGATTTCCAACAAACGTTTCAAACGGTTGTTACGGATAATCACACGACGGTAAAGGTCATTCAAATCAGAAGTTGCGAAACGACCACCATCCAATGGCACTAACGGACGCAATTCTGGTGGAATAACTGGCACCATACGGATAACCATCCACTCAGGTTTATTTTCGATACGAGTGTTTGCATCACGTAAAGCTTCTACGATTTTCAAACGCTTCAAGGCATCGGCCTTACGTTGTTGTGAAGTATCGGTAGCCGCAGCGTGACGAAGGTCGTATGATAATTGGTCTAAGTCAAGGCGAGAAAGCATCATTTCTAAAGCTTCAGCACCCATTTTGGCGATAAATTTATTCGGGTCTTTATCGTCGAGCATTTGGTTATCACGTGGCAATTTGTCCATGATGTCCAAATATTCTTCTTCCGTCAAGAAGTCGTTTTTAGAAACGCCATCTTCACCTTTAATACCTGGCTGAATAACCACGTATCTTTCGTAGTAAATAATTTGGTCGAGTTTCTTCGACGACATACCTACTAAGTAACCGATTTTGTTTGGCAAACTACGGAAGTACCAAATGTGAGCCACAGGCACAACAAGTTCGATGTGTCCCATACGTTCACGACGTACTTTCTTTTCGGTAACTTCTACCCCACAACGGTCGCAGATGATACCTTTGTAGCGAATACGTTTGTATTTACCACAGTGACATTCCCAGTCTTTTACCGGACCGAAGATACGCTCGCAAAACAAACCGCCCATTTCGGGTTTGTATGTACGATAGTTGATTGTCTCAGGTTGAGTAACTTCGCCAAAAGAGCTTTCTAAGATTGACTCTGGTGAAGCCAAACTGATAGTGATGCTCTGGAAGTCACTATTGAGTTTTTTATTTTTCTTTAAAGACATTTTATATGCTTTTAAAATGTGTCAGAAAACTGTTAATTTTTTGTCTTTCGCTTTGAAAGTTTTTGCACTAAAAATTCAAAAGTTTTATTCTTCTTTTGATAACATTTTGCTTGGGTCTCGGCGAGTATCAAAAACTGCTAAGATTTCGACAAGCCCTTTACTGGCATTGATTTGATATAGAATTTTGTAATTACCTTCAATTAAATATCTAATTTCAAGATTTTCCAGCATTTTGCTTTTTTCAACAGCTCCCATTTCTGGGAAATTCTCTAATAAAAAAGATTTATTAAAGATTTTGTCAATTACTTTATCAGCAAAGGCTTCATTATGTTTGAATTTTAGATAATTGAACGTATCAATTAAATCATTTTCAGCATCAATTGTCCAAAAAACTCTCATCGCCTCCAAGTTTTGGCTCTTTCTCTCATTTCAGCAGTTGTAAAAACTTTTCCTTCCGCTGCACTTTTTTGAGCTTTCACGATTTTATCATACAATTCCTGTTCGGTCATTGGTTTCAAAAAATCTTCTTCCGCTTTTCGTTCATAAGTATGTTTCTTGATGAACGAGACAATTTCTTGAACAAAACTTTCGTCTTGTTCGTTGGCAAGCCATTCTAAAACTTCTATTTTAGATGTTTGCATTGTTGGAGAAAGTGAATTTGCCATTTTCGAGAAAAATTAATGTTATCATTACGAAATTAAGGAAAAGGTCAAGTTTTTCAACCTTTTCCCCAACAAAACCAATGATTTTACTGCAAAGTAATCTCTAATGCTAAGCCTCGTAATTCGTGAACCAATACGTTGAATGATTCTGGGATATTTGGTTTTGGCAAATTCTCTCCTTTTACGATTGCTTCGTATGCTTTGGCACGGCCCAATACATCATCCGATTTTACAGTCAAGATTTCTTGTAAAATATGCGATGCACCGAATGCTTCCAATGCCCATACCTCCATCTCTCCGAAACGCTGACCACCAAATTGTGCTTTACCACCCAATGGTTGTTGCGTAATAAGTGAGTATGGTCCGATTGAACGGGCGTGCATTTTATCATCAACTAAGTGACCGAGCTTCATCATATACATGATACCTACGGTTACTTTTTGGTCGAATGGCTCACCAGTCAAACCGTTGTATAGTTGCGAACGTCCGTAAGGTGGTAAACCTGCTTCTGCTAACTCGGCTGATACTTCTTCTTCCGTAGCACCATCAAAGATTGGCGTAGCATATTTACGTCCTAATTTTCTACCCGCAAGACCTAATACAACTTCGTATAGCTGACCGATGTTCATACGAGAAGGTACACCAAGTGGGTTCAACACGATGTCCATTGGCTGACCTTCTGCCGTAAATGGCATGTCTTCATCACGAACGATACGAGCAACAACCCCTTTGTTTCCGTGACGACCCGCCATCTTGTCACCCACTTTCAACTTACGTTTCTTAGCGATGTACACTTTAGCCAATTTCACGATACCTGCTGGTAATTCGTCACCTACTTCTAATACAAAACGCTCACGTTTGAATCGACCGATTACTTCGCTACGACGAGCCAAGTAGTTCTTACAAAGTGTTACGATTAGTTTGTTGAAAGCAGGGTCTTCTGTCCAACCATCTAAGATAACATCGCCCAATAAGTTTACTTCTTCAGGTACATTGTATTGACTTTCATCAACATAATTGTTTTTATCTGGGAATAAGTTATTGGTGATGTTTGCACGGTTGAATTTCATGCCTTTAGAGATAAGTTCATCTCCAAATTTATGTTTCACACCTACAGTTGTTTTGCCATCAAGCAATTCAACCATTTTATCAATCATCAATGCACGGAGTTCAAGCAATTGTCTTCCGTGTTTCTTCATCAATGCCTTTAATTCGTCTTTGTGTTTCGAACGCTCTTCCTTGCTTGGGCGAGAGAAAAGTTTGGTGTCGATAATTACACCGTCCATTGATGGTGGTGCTTTTTTCGACGCATCTTTCACATCACCTGCTTTATCGCCGAAGATAGCACGGAGAAGTTTTTCTTCTGGAGTTGGGTCTGATTCTCCTTTTGGAGTAATCTTACCGATTAGAATATCTCCTTCACGGACACGTGTTCCTGTGCGAACGATACCGTTTTCGTCGAGGTTCTTCACAGTTTCTTCCGAAACGTTTGGAATCTCAGCTGTTAATTCTTCTTCACCACGTTTTGTATCACGTACTTCAAGTTCGTATTCTTCGATGTGAATGGATGTGAAAATATCTTCACGAACAACTCTCTCAGAGATTACAATCGCATCCTC
>JALQYE010000076.1:0-11257 GCA_023254245.1 Emticicia sp. | reverse complement strand
GAGTTCGTATTCTTCGATGTGAATGGATGTGAAAATATCTTCACGTACAACTCTCTCAGAGATTACAATCGCATCCTCAAAGTTATATCCTTGCCAAGGCATGAAGGCAACCAAAAGGTTACGTCCGAGAGCAAGCTCTCCACCTTGCGTAGCATATCCTTCTACAAGGATTTGACCTTTTTTCACTTCTTGACCTTTCAATACAATCGGACGAATGTTGATACAAGTATCTTGGTTCGTACGGCGATGTTTGATAAGCTCATAAGAAGTTACGTTGGTATCAAAGCTAACCAATGATTGCTCGTGAGTCCAGTTATAACGAACCTTGATAACATTTGCATCAACGTATTCGATAACACCGTCTTCTTCAGCCACAACCAATGTACGTGAGTCACGAGCCAAACGGCCTTCGAGACCCGTACCAACGATTGGAGCTTCTGGACGCAACAATGGCACCGCTTGACGTTGCATGTTCGAGCCCATCAAGGCACGGTTGGCATCATCATGCTCAATGAATGGAATCATTGAAGCGGCCACTGATACAATCTGATTTGAGGCAATATCCATGTAGTCGATTGAATCTGGAGTCTTCATCGGGAAGTCACCTTCATAACGACACTTCAATGTATCAACCAAGAAGTTTCCTTCGGCGTCAACATCGGCTGTTGCCATCGCAATATTTTTTCCGTCTTCTTCTTCGGCTGTTAAGTAAACTAACTCTTTGGTTAATTTACCGTTTTCAATCTTAACATAAGGGGTTTCGATGAAGCCCATGCTGTTAATTTTGGCATACGTACAAAGTGACGAAATCAAACCGATGTTTGGACCCTCTGGAGTTTCGATAGTACACAAACGACCGTAGTGCGTATAGTGAACGTCACGAACCTCGAAACCTGCACGCTCACGGCTCAATCCACCTGGCCCGAGTGCCGACATACGACGCTTGTGCGTGATTTCGGCCAATGGGTTGGTTTGGTCCATGAACTGTGATAGTTGGTTGGTACCAAAGAATGAGTTGATAACTGATGAAAGCGTACGAGCATTAATCAAATCAACTGGTTTGAAATCTTCGTTATCACGAACGTTCATACGCTCTTTGATTGTACGAGCCATACGAGCCAAACCTACACCAAATTGTGCGTAAAGTTGCTCTCCTACGGTACGTACACGACGATTCGATAAGTGGTCAATATCATCGACAACTGCTTTTGAGTTAATCAATGAGATGAGGAACTTAACGATTTCAACAATATCTTGTGTTGTCAATACACCTGTTTCGAGTGGTGTAGTGAGGTTCAATTTTGTATTTACACGGTAGCGACCTACTTCTCCCAAATCATAACGTTTGTCAGAGAAGAACAAGCCTTGGATAATCTCACGAGCGGTTGCTTCGTCAGGTGCTTCGGTATTACGTAACTGACGGTAGATTTGCTCAACGGCCTCTTTTTCAGAGTTTGAGCTATCACGTTGTAACGTATTATAGATAATGTTAAATTCTGATACGTTGGCATCTTCACGGTGCAAAATGATTGATTTTTGCTCTGTGTTTAAGATAGTGTCAATGTCATCGTCAGAGATGATAGAGTCACGCTCTAAGATTACCTCGTTACGGTCGATAGAAACAACCTCACCAGTATCTTCATCTACGAAGTCTTCTGTCCATGTACGTAATACACGTGCGGCAAGACGACGACCGATTGCTTTTTTCAAGGCTTCACGAGTGCCAGGAATTTCTTCCGACAAACCGAAAAGGTTAAGGATATCTTTATCAGAACCAAAACCAATTGCACGAAGCAATGTTGTAACTGGGAATTTTTTCTTACGGTCGATGTACGCATACATTACGTTGTTTACGTCAGTCGAGAATTCAATCCACGAACCTTTCATCGGGATTACACGAGCTGAGTACAATTTCGTTCCGTTTGTGTGCTTACTCATTGAGAAGAACACCCCTGGCGAACGGTGTAATTGTGATACGATAACACGCTCAGCTCCGTTGATAACGAATGAGCCACGACCATTCATGTATGGAATGTTACCCAAGAATACTTCTTGCTCGATTGTCTCGAAGTCTTCGTTGTCGGTATCATTACAAATCAAACGCAATTTTGCTTTTAACGGCACAGCGTAAGTAAGACCACGGTCAATACACTCATCAACTGAGTATTTTGGTGGGTCGATGGTGTAATCGACGAATTCCAACACGTAGTTTTCACGTGAGTCGGCGATTGGGAAGTTTTCGGCAAATACATTGAAAAGCCCTTCCATTTTGCGATTTTCGGCTGGAGTCTCAATCTGGAAAAAATCTTGGAAAGATTTTACCTGAATATCCAAAAAGTCTGGGTATTCGATGAGCGGCTTTACCGTTGCGAAACTTTTTCTACCGGTTTCTGTCAGATTCAAGGTTTGAAAAGTTTTAAGTGATATAAAATTTTTAACTTATTGTTTAAAACACAAAATATGTAGTCCACAGTCAATAGTCGTCAGTTAACAGATTATTGAGAAATGAAGCAAAACTTGTGCTAAAAACTTTTTTATATCGTAGTGGAGCGAATGATTATCCCTGTGCGGCTATCCTACGAAAACAGCCGTGTATCGGACAAAAATTCTACTAATGAAAAGCGTATTTTTTCGGGGTAATCCTAAATAGGGTGCGAAATTACGAAATGATAACGAAAAAAGCAAAAATTTATTGATGTTATTTGTTTATAATGAGTAGTTTTTGTTAGATTATGTAATTAAATGGTAGGTTATCTATTTTTTAAAAATTTTAGGGGTAAATTTAAAAACTAATACCGTCTAATCATTGAATCTCATTTTTATTGCAAGTATCCTGATTTTTATTGCAGATGCCGTTTAAAGTAGTATGATATTTGCTTATTTTAAATTTACTTACGAACCTTTATATTTCACAAAGTTTCATTCATGAGCGAAGCTCTACAATATTTAGTTTTTGTATCAATTATCGCAATTGCTTTAGTAGTGGTGTTTTCTTTAATGAAAAACTCCTATGCTAAGTACCGACATATTTACATCAACAATGTTGAAGAATTATCAAGGCATTATTATCGCTATGTGCAGTATTTTTGGGGGGTTGGTGTTTTTGTGCCATTTAGCGAGCTTTACATTGATTTGTTTGGTGTCAGAAAAGAAAGCGAGCTAAGTTATAATTTACTTGTCGGGCTTTTTTGCCTTGGAATAGCTTTTTTTAGTCGCTACTTTGCTATTCTTCGCAAGAATCTGCATCGGCTTTTTGCTGCTTTTTTTGCCATTTACAATTCATTAGTTGTATACAAGATTGCCACTTTGGGGCAAATGGATTATCTGACATTGGCTGAGTTTACGCTCGTCAATATGATTTCCTACTACGTTTTTTATACTTTTAGATATTTCTATACCTATCTTCTTGCTATTGTTTTGGCTCTGTTGGGCCTGGTTTATTGGGGTTTTATCTCAACAAAAGATTTTATTATTTATTTCAATAGTTCATTCATAGCTTTTGTAATCAACTACGTAATTCATTACATTGACCTAAGTATCAAAGAAAACCTCTTTTTTGCTTATAAATTTGTGAATCGAGGTAATTTGGTCATCATTGGTGTCAACACTGAAGGTGCTGTGACGTTTGTCAGTAAAAATGTTGAGCAAATTTTAGGATATACCGATAATGAATGGATTGGTAAAAGTTGGGAAAACGATATTGCAAAAACCTTAGGTTTAGAGCAAAATGATGTCAGTAATACAAAAAAAATAAAAGTAAAAAATGGTAGCTATAAGTTTCTTGATTGGCATGAAGAGGTATTTAATAATGATTTAGTACTGAAAGTTGGGCGAGATGTAACCGATATTAAACTTACAGAAACCCAACTCACAACTACTAATAATCGACTTAATAGCTTATTGGCGAATATCGGAGACTTGGTTTTTGTATTGAATTTAGACTATATCTTTACCGAATATTATCAGAACGAAAATAATGAAGATTTACTGATTCCACCTTCTGGGTTTTTGGGTAAAAGTATTGACCAAATTGGTTTTCCAGACGATGCTCTTACTGCGATTAAGACCGCAATGGACAAGACCATTGCTACTCACAAAAAAACAAATGTAGAGTATAGTTTACAGTCTGATGTTGGACGACAATGGTTTAGCGTAGTTATTTCACCGCTGGATGATGATAATGGAACCCTAACCGAAATTATTTGTATTGCTCGAAACGTTACGGATAATAAAAAGGCTGAACTTGAACTCAAACGAACAAAAGAAGTACTCGAACAGACCAATCGTGTGGCCCGAGTGGGTGGTTGGGAGTATGATTTAATTGAGCAAAAAGTATATTCTTCAAAAATAACTAAAGAGATTTTCGAAGTTGCTGACGAAAGTGAGTCAGATTTTAGTCAAGTACTCAATTATTTTGATGAAAATGAGTCGAGAGATTTGCTTTTGAATGCCATTGATAGATGTATAAAAGAGGGAATTTCTTATGACCTCGAACTGGCTATTATTACTGCCAACCGAAAAAAACATTGGGTAAGAGCCAAAGGTGCTGCCGAGTTTGTGGATGGCGTTTGCCGAAGAGTGTATGGTATTGTACAAGATATCGATGAGCAGGTCAAATCAAAAACTGCTCTTAAACAAAGCGAAGAGAAATTTAGGTATATCAGTGAAAATATATCGGATGTGGTAATTGTTTTTGAAAACAATAAAGTTTCATACCTATCATCGGCTCATGAACGACAATTTGGATATACCACTGAAGAAGCAATTGAAATTTCGGAACGAAATATTTATGAGTTTTTCCATCCCGACGACCACGAATTCCTTAGAAAGCTATATCGTAATGCCATCAAGAGTCAAACCTCGAAGCTCACATACATTGTCCGTTTTTTACACAAAAATGGTTCTTATGTCTGGCGAGAAGACTCCGTCACGCTGATTTATGATTCGACTGGCTATCTTGTTATGCGTTTGATTACCGCAAGAGATATTAGTGAGCGTAAAAACCAAGAAATAGCCAGCCAGCTTCGACAAGAACGGGTGCTTTTACAAAACGACATTCTGATTAGGCTTTCTAAAATCCAATTCGATGAGGGCGATTTTTGGAAAGAAGGCTTACATTCTATTACAGAGGCCGCCGCCGAAGGCATCGGTGTTGGCCGAGCAAGTTTTTGGATTTTTGAGCGTAATAAGATTGTATGTGTTGATTTGTATATTAAAGCCGAGAAAGTACACTCATTTGGTGCCGAAATCAGCGAAAACGATTTTCCACTTTATTTTGAAAGCCTCAAAAATGAAATGGCTATTGTGGCTGATGATGCCAATAACCACGAATACACAAAAGAACTGGCCAAAATTTATCTTTGCCCTCAACAAATTGTTTCGATGCTTGATTTACCAATTTATATTGGTGGAGAGTTAGTTGGTCTTATTCGTTGGGAACAAACAGAAACAAAGAAAAACTGGTTAGAGGAAGACATCACTTTTGCACGCTCGATTGCCGATATTATTTCGTTAAGAATTGAAGCCGATAAGCGTTTAAAAGCTGAAAGAGAGCTCAAACGAACCAAAGAGATTTTGGAGCAAACAAGTCTTGTCGCAAAAGTTGGTGGCTGGGAAATTGACGTACAGAATCAAACCGTATTTTTCTCAGATATTAATAAAGCTACCCTCGAAGCCCCACCTTCGTTTACATTAGAACTTGAAACGGCCTTAGATTTCTTTAAAGAAGGCGAGAGCCGAGATAAAGTATTAGAGGCCTTTACACAGTGTTTCAAGAAAGGCATTCCGTTTGACATAGAAGTACAGATTATTACTCTCAAAGGAAATGAGCGTTGGGTAAGGGCATTAGGTCAGGCTGAATACGAAAACGGTCGATGCCGTAGGCTTTACGGAACTTTCCAAGATATAGATGAGCAAGTAAAACTCGTTAAAATAATCAAAGATAAAGAGGCTCAATACCGTACGCTTATTTCGAATATTTCGAGTGTTACTTTTAGGTGCTTGAATGATGCAAGCTGGACAATGATTTTTATCAGTGATGCCGTAGAGCAGCTCACGGGTTATTCAGCCGAAGACTTTATTTTAAACAATAAAGTAAGTTATGCCAGTATTATCCACCCCGATGATAGAGCTTATGTGAATGTAAACTCCGATGAAACTAATCGAGAATATACCATAGAGTACCGAATCATTAATAAATCTAATGAGGTTGTTTGGGTGAATGAAAAAGGGAGATGGTATTACGATGAGTTCGAAAAACGAGTGTTGTTAGATGGTATTATTTCTAATATTACCGAGCGTAAGCAAGCCGAAATAGCACTTGTACAAAGCTACGAAGAACTCAAAAATACCCAAACCCAACTATTGGCGATTCAGGTTGAGCAAGAAAAATTTGTAAACTTAGTGAAGTATTCGGGGGCTTTTATCGGCATGTCTGATATGAGGGGAAACTTAATCTTCTTAAACGAAAAAGCCAAACAGATTTCTGGTTTTGGTGATAATTTTGAAGGATTAGTGGCGAAAGATTGCCATTCTGAAGCAGGTGGACGATTCCTCAATGATACTATTGTACCAGAGGTCTTAAAGAATGGAATGTGGCATGGCGAACATGATTTGATAAACTCTATAACCAAAGAGATTAGATATACCGATGCTACAACATTTTTGGTAAGAGACCCTCTATCAAAGAAATCAATTGCTTTTGCCACAATACATATTGATATTACCGAACGAAAGAAAGCAGAGGCTCAATTGCTCGAAAACCAACGAGAATTGCTCTACAAAAGCGATATGTTGGCCGCCATTGCCAAGACAACCGAAAAACTTTTGGTTAGTAAAAATATTGAAGAAACACTTAATGAAACTTTTAAACTAATCGGAGAATCAATAGAAATCGATAGAGTTCATTATTTTGAATATGATTTTAAAACCAATCTGATTAGTCAGAAAGTAGAGTGGGTGCGTGAAGGTATTAGTTCGCAAATCAATAACCCAGATACCCATAATCTATCCTTTGATGATATTTCTTTCTATACCGAACCCCTACGTCAGAATAAGATTTTCCAAAGCACCTTATGTGAAATAGAAAATCCTAAAATTATACAGCGTTGGCAGAAGCAAGAGATTTTATCCGTACTCTTATTGCCTATCATGATTAAGGATAAGTTCTATGGGTTTATTGGGTTTGATGATTGCACACACCAACAAATTTGGTCAGATGATAAAATAAACATCTTATTATCGCTAACCACTAATATTGCCAATGCCATTGAGCGTATCAATAACGAAATCATTATCCGCGAAAGTGAGAGTAATTTCCGTCAACTCAATGAAACTATCGAAGATGTTTTCTTACTATTTGATGCTGTCAATAAACGATACATTTATGTTAGCCCTTCGTGCAAAGAGGTTTTAGGGCCAGAGCAAGCGTATTTCTATGAGAAAAACTCATTTGTCAGAGATTATTTATTTCCTGAAGACCAAGATATAAACGAAATTATTGATGCTCAAATCAAAGCTCATAATTCCTCCGAAGTAGAATACCGAATCAAAACCAAAGATGGACAAGTAAAATGGATTTACCAAAAATCTTTCGGAATCAGAAATGAGGCAGGCGAGCTGGTCAGAATATCAGGTATTTGTTCGGACATTACCGAACAAAAACTCATACAAAGCCAAATTAAAGAATTATCGTTAGTTGCCGAACGCATTACCAATGGTGTGTTGATTTGGGATACTGAAGGACGAGCGTTGTGGGCTAATCAAAGCTATTTAGATATGATGGAGATTGAGATGCAAGACCTCATCAATAAATCGCCCATTGAATTGTTTAATCCACGAAACGAAAAACTTGATTCGTCATCTAAATTGAATGGTGTGAACTTTAATGTTGAATTAGAGATAGACACTTTCAAGAAAAACACCAAATGGGTAGAAGCCATCAATACTGTTGTGAAAGACGATAAAGGCGAGGTCGTGCAGCAAATAGCTGTTGTGATTGATATTTCGGAACGTAAAAAAGCTGAAAGTTTACTAAAAGAAAGCGAAGAAAGATTCCGTTTCATTGCCGAGAATACCTCTGATGGTATCTTCGTTATTGAGAATACCCTCATTGTATATACATCGCCATCTTTCCAAAAAATGTTTGGGTATAGTTTCAGAGAGAGTGTAGAACAAAGCAAAGGAAACCTCATGGCTTTGCTGCACCCTGATGATGTTCTTGACTTTGCACGAACTGTCAGTAGTGCTGTAAACACCCGAAATACCACTTTTACCCACCAATACCGTACTCGACATAAAAACGGGCATTATGTATGGCGAGAAGACACGGTTACGATAATTTACAAAGACGATAAAGTTTTCCGTTTTATTAGTGTAGTACGAGACATAACTGAGCGTAAGAAAGCCGAAGAGCGTCTGAGAGAAAGCGAGCGTAAACTAAGTAGTATTCTCAATGCCTTAGATGAAGTGGTATGGGCTATTAGTGTGCCAGACTATAAACTACTATTGGTGAGTAAATCATTCGAAAAGGTTTATGGAAAAACTTCAAAGCAATGGAAGTTAGATTTTAGTTTATGGAAAGATTCCATCATTGAGGAAGATAAGCCGATTGCCCAAAAGATGGAGCAAGATATTTTGTTTTTAGGTGTTGCTTACGGAATCTATCGTATCTTGGATGCTCAAGGAAACATCAAGTGGCTCGAAAATGCTGCCAAAGTAGTCAGAAATGAAAACGACGAGCCATTTATGATTATGGGTATCATGACCGATATAACTGAGAAAAAAATAGCGGAAGAAGCCCTAAAAGCTGCTCAAGAGGTAGCCGAAGAAGCTAATCGGGCAAGAGCTGAGTTGGAATTGCGAGCCTTACAGATGCAAATGAACCCACATTTTGTATTTAACGCTCTTAACTCGATTCAAAGCTACGTGATGAACCAAGATACCCTAACGGCAAACCTGTATTTATCTAAATTCTCTCGATTAATTCGTCTGTTTCTTGATTCGTCACGTAGCCGATTTATTCCATTGGCTGAGGAAATAAAATTATTAACGCTCTATATTGAGTTAGAAAAAATCAGGTTTGAAAATAAATTTGATTTTGAAATAACGGTTGATACACAAGTCAATAAATACGTTGAGATTCCGACTATGATTCTACAACCTTTTATCGAAAATGCTATCAATCATGGTCTTCGATACAAACATCAAAAAGGACTTTTGAGTATTAAGTTTTATAAGGAATTAGGCTATCTGATTTGCAAAATCGAAGATAATGGTGTTGGACGAAACAATGCTGAAAAAATACAATCAAAATCAAGTAAAGGTTATAAATCGCAAGGCTTGAAAATTACTACCGAACGCCTTACGACCTATAATAAAATCAATGATGCGAATATCGTATTTTCAATCAAAGACTGCATCGAAAACCCAGCAAGTCCGAACGACGAAGTAGGTACGGTAATCGAAATTCGTTTCCCCGAAAATTAAACAAAAAAGCACTGCTGATGTTAGCATAGAAGCATTCGATAAAGAAATAGCTTAACAATGATGTGTCATTCTTCGCATTGATTGTTTAATTTTGCAAAAAATAGAGGTTTAATGTTTGCTGAAAATCTTCATTAATCATTAACCATTAACCATTCATCATTACTATAAATGGCACTTAGCGAACAAGAATTACTACGCCGTCAGAAAAGACAAGACCTTATGGCAATGGGTATTGACCCATATCCTGCCGATTTATTTGAAGTAAACGTAACGGCTGCCGATATTGAGAAGAATTACGAAAACAATAAGCTCGACTATAAAAATGTATCAATCGCTGGCCGTTTGATGTCGTTTCGTATCATGGGAAGTGCGTCTTTTGCCGAATTGCAAGATTCAACGGGGCGAATCCAATTATATTTCCGCCGTGACGACCTCTGCCCAGGTGAAGACAAAACGCTTTACAATACAGTTTTCAAGAAATTGCTTGATATTGGTGATATTATTGGTGTAAAAGGCTATGTTTTTACTACGCAAACAGGCGAGACATCAATTCACGTAACCGAATTTAAGATTCTTAATAAATCGCTTCGTCCGCTACCAGTTGTAAAAGAGGTTGACGGAAAAACGTTCGATGCGTTCTCTGACCCAGAGCAACGTTATCGCCAACGTTACGTAGATTTAATCGTAAATCCACACGTAAAAGAGGTGTTTATCAAACGTGCAAGAATCATCAGCACGATGCGTAAAATGTTTGATGAAAAAGGTTGGCTCGAAGTAGAAACCCCAATCTTACAGCCGATTCATGGTGGAGCAGCGGCACGCCCGTTTGCTACGCACCACAATACGCTCGATATGCCTTTATATATGCGTATCGCTAACGAACTTTACCTCAAACGCCTCATTGTGGGTGGTTTTGATGGCGTTTATGAGTTCGGAAAAATGTTCCGTAACGAAGGAATGGACCGTACGCACAACCCAGAGTTTACTTCGCTCGAATTTTACGTAGCTTACAAAGACTACGAATGGATGATGGGAATTACGGAAGAAATCTTCGAGAAAGTAGCAATGGCCGTTCACGGTTCAACGACTTTCAAATTGGGTGAAAACGAATTGAATTTTGCTGGTCCATTTGCTCGTTTGAGTATCTTGGAAGCCATCGAAAAATATACAGGTGTAAACTTAGCCGATTTGAACGAAGAAGAAACCCGTGCTTACTGCCGCCAGTGGGGAATGGAAATTGACGATACCATGGGCAAAGCTAAGTTGATTGATGAAATTTTTGGCGAAAAAGTAGAAGCAAACCTCATTCAGCCGACGTTTATCATTGATTATCCAGTCGAAATGTCGCCATTGACGAAAAAACACCGCTCAAAACCTGGTTTGGTTGAGCGTTTTGAATTATTTGTGAATGGAAAAGAGGTGGCCAATGCCTACTCAGAGCTAAACGACCCAATTGACCAACGTGAGCGTTTTGAAGAGCAACTCAAATTGGCTGAGCGTGGCGACGAAGAAGCAATGGCAATGGACGAAGATTTCATTCGCTCGCTCGAATACGGAATGCCACCAACGGCAGGTATCGGTATTGGTATCGACCGCCTCACGATGATGTTGACCGATAACGTGAGTATTCAAGAAGTGCTTTTCTTCCCGCAAATGCGACCAGAGAAAAAACAAATTGAATTGACAGAAGATGAAAAATTTGTTGTTGCACTTTTGAAAGCAGAAAACAATCAACCACTTGCACAACTCAAAGAAAAATCAGGTTTGAGTG
>JALQYE010000075.1 GCA_023254245.1 Emticicia sp. | reverse complement strand
GCTTTCTCGTGAGCAACAAAAAATCTTGAATCGTCAAAACATCTTTGATGGAACTTGGGAAAAAACACCTTCGATGGGCTGGGGTTTTGTGCCGCTCACCAAGTATCAAGGCGGTGGAGCCGAGGCCGTTTTAGAGCCTTTGAGCGAACATTTGAAAGATTATGAGCAACTAATGGTGCAGTATTACGGAGCGGGTGTGCAGGCTTGTTATCGTGGCCCACGCCTTTATGATACCGATGAAACCAAGCAGACTGTCAAAAAAACGATTGATTGGTATAAAAAATATCGCCCAATTCTAAACTCCGACCTTATTCACTTACGCCGCCCCGATGGCCGAGATTGGGACGGAATCATGCACGTAAACCCAAATCTGAAAGAGAAAGGTTTTGTGATGCTCTATAACCCACTGAAAGAAAGCATTTCTCGAAAAATCAATCTTCCGCTTTATTACACTGGACTTTCGGACAAAGTTTTGGTACGAGAAAAAGAAGGCAAAAGTAAAAGTTACACACTCAGTCGTAACTACGAAATTGAAGTTAATGTGGTAATTCCTGCGGAGGGATTGACTTGGTTAATTTTGGAGTAAAAAATAATAGGCTTGGTTTTTGATATTATTCAAGCAAAATTTTTAACTTTAGATTTTGCTATTCACCAATCTTATCTTATGGCTAAACAACTATTTCCAACGCTGTTTTTTATTATACTTCACTCTTTTATTTCTCAAGTATTCGCACAAAAGGTTCATATAGGGGCATCGCCCAATTGGCTCATAAAAGTAAATTATACGAACGCAAAAGTAAATAATCGCCAAATTGGCAATGGTTATTATTATAAACTTTCAGAAAACCAGCACCACGTCGAGAAAAAGCAAAATTACTTGAAGCAGATTCGAGTGATTGTTACATCGGAAGGGGTGCAAAATGCTTCAGAAGTTTATGTAACTTTTAGTCCATCGTATCAACAATTACGTTTCCATACCCTCCAGATTAACCGTAAAGGCCAAGTAATCAATAAATTAAATACTGGTACTTTTAAAGTTTCAGCCAATGAAACCGAATCATCGCAGTTTTTATACAATGGCACTTACACTGCCCAAGCGATTCTGACCGATGTAAGAATAGGTGATGAAATAGAATATTCTTATACCTTGGAAGGCCGTAATCCTGTTTTTGGGGATAAGTATTTTACCGATATTTATTTATCGTCTGGCACTGCTGTAGGCCAATATTATACAAGCCTCATTTATGATTCGAAAAGAAAACTTAATTCTAAAAGTTTCAATAATGCCCTTGCTCCAAAGACCTCATCAAATGGAAGTTTAAAAATTCAAGAATGGGATATTCATAACCTTACACCTTTCAAATCCGACGATTATCTGCCTAAATGGACAGATAATGAGCCTCACATTCAGTTTACTGAATACCAAAATTGGGCAGAAGTTGTGCAGTGGTCTTTGGAAGTTCAGAAAAATACGACTCCAATTTCGGCGAGTCTCAAAAAAGAGATACAGTTATTGAAAGACAAAGCGAATGGCGACCAAAACAAATTAATTGAATTAGCCACACGATTGGTGCAAAATGATATTCGCTATACAGGTATCGAAACTGGTATTCATTCGCACAAACCTCATGCACCATCACAAGTTTTTGAGCAAAAATATGGCGACTGTAAAGACAAATCTCTACTCTTATCAGCGATTTTACAAAACTGTGGAATTGAAGCAAATTTAGTAAGTATTGATACTTATTGGGGTAAAACCTTGGATAAGTATTTACCTTCACCTGGCTTATTCAATCATGTTGTTTTACAAACTAAAATAAATGGAAAGTTATTCTTTATTGACCCTACTTATTCGAACCAAGGAGGACCTATTGAAGATAATTATTTCCCTGATTACGGCAAAGGTCTAATTTCCGCTCCTAATATCACCAATCTAACAGATTTACCAAAAAGTAAAGCAGGTAAGAATGAAGTAACGGAAGAATATTGGCTTGGCATGAATGGAAAAACAACTTATCTAACAGTCATAAGTAAATATACACTCAACCACGCTGATAATATGAGAGCTTCTTTGGCTCAAACAAGTTTTGCCGATTTAGAACAATCATACATTAATTTTTACCAAAATCTATACAAAGGTACAACCATTAACCTAAAAGATAGCGTTGAAATAATTGATGACCTCAAAAAAAACGAATTAACAATAAAAGAATCATACATCATTACCGATAATTGGTCAAAGCCAGACTCTGCCAAAAACTATTATACTACTGCGGTTTATGCCTATTATTTGAAAAACTTATTACCAAATATTGACAAAAAAGCACGCAAAAGCCCTATTGCTTTTTCTTATCCAAATAAAGTAGACTATTATGCTATTGTACATTTTCCTTCACAATGGTCACTCAGCGGTGATAAATGGAAATTAGACCGAAAAGCGTATTCTTGTGATTTTGAATCTTTTTATACTGAGTCTGATTCTACTTTTACTCAACATTTTACTTTTGAAAGTAAGCAAGACAATATTGAAATAGCTCAAACGGCCGAATACCTTGCCGATTTCGATAAGATTGTGGAAAGTTCTGGTAGTGAATATTCTTGGAATCAGGATTTAGATACCGAATTAAGAGATAGTGGTATTAATTGGCTGGCATTATTTAGCTATGTACTACTTATTGGCGGAACATTAATATTTCTATTTAAGAAAGTATATCCTAAAAACGCAACTCCCGAAGACGAATATCCGTATGCAGCCGACCCAATTAATGGATGGCTTGTATTACCATTGATAGGTTTATGTTTAAATCCGTTTTTGATTATTATAGATTTACTATCAGGTGACGGCAGTTTTTTCTCTCAAAAAACTTGGATATCAATGGATTATCTCAATGGTATGATTCATGGAAAAGTTCTACTAAGTGTTGAGTTGATGCTGAATAGTATTTTTATAGCAAACATCATTTTTGTATTAGTTCTTTTCTTCAAACAGCGAGATACTCTGCCCAAAGCCATCATTTGGCTCTATTATGGTTTTCATATTTTCACCTTAATTTTTGATTTAATTTTAGTCGAATTGGCTGGAAGCAATATTGAAGAATCATCAATAGTTGACCTCATTAAATCTGTTGTTTCGGGGGCAATTTGGATACCTTATTTTAACATATCGGAGCGAGTCAAACGTACATTTGTCAATCGTTATAATGCTTAACTTCTTTCCCGAATTCATTTTTATTAATGAATTCGGGATTTTTTTACTTCTCAAACTCCACAATATGCTCCGAGGCATATTCATCATCACCAGGCTTGATTCGTTTGACGAAGAAACGAGCCTTTTTACCCAGTTTTAAGCACGTATTGCGGGCTTTAATGTCTTCATCAGTATTGAGCGGTTGTAGAGAAGGATACCAAAGAATATAACCTGGTTTCTCAAAAAATAGCTGTGGTTTTGTCCACTCTTGGCTATTCATGGCGTCTGTCAAATCAGGATTTTTATTGAACGAAATATAAACTTGGCTTCCCTTCCACGATTTTCCAACAACTTTTCCCATCATCATTACCCAACAATTCAAATATGTATTCCAACTCACCGACGGTCCCCAATGAAAACCACCCGTTGGTGAAGAAGCCGCTCCCCCGCCGCCTTCTTGGGGAATTTGTAACGAAGCAATCGGTTTACCAATACCATCATGCGGAGCATTAAAACCTTTTCCGTCCCAGCGTTTAGCTTTACCAACTGGATTATCCAAATCTTTGAGGGCGATTCGAGCAACGCTGATACACTGGCCCGCCCACTCCTTTTTTGCATCGTAATTAGCTTCGTCATAAACATCTGGGTAACCATATTCTCCATAAAACAAATAGAGGTAATCGCCACTCGCAACGGCCGAAGGGTCACCTACGCCACCAGCAAAAGTATTCGATGTATTGTGTGGTTTCAAAATCATTCGGGCGTTTAAATCTTCAATAAAAATCCCTTTATTTTCCCAACTTTTTCCGCCATTGACCGATTTCATGATACCTATTCTACAAACTGCAGCAGGGCTTTTTTCGCCAGTTAAGCCTTGTGGCCATTTCAGACTATCTTTATAACCAGAATTTGTGAGCGAATCATAAGGAAAAGTTTGGGGGTAATTTTCGTTGTGATACACCGCATAAAGTGTTCGACCCGATTTATCTTTGACATCTTGATAGACCGTCTCGAACCAAACTGCCCCGTGCAAACCATCTTCGGTTGGTAATACATTCTTGGGCATTATTGGACTGTGGAAATTATCGGTTTTGCTCTTAAAAGTCTCTTCGGCACTTTTGCCATCGGCGTATTTTAGGTCTTTGGCATAGCCCCAAAGTGGGTCTTCGCCGTATTTACCAGGGAAGATTCTGAAAGTATCACCCACCCAAACTTCGGCCATATTGCAATCTACAAAGGAATTAAATTTGATTTTTTCGGCGGGTAAAAGCTTGAATTTTGGATTAAAATCTGCTGTTTTTTCGGTCGATGTGCAGGAATTGAATATTAACGAAAGTATGCCAAAACAGGCAAAAAAGTATTTTTTCATAGCAGTTAAGAGTGGTTTTGAATAGATATATTTTATTCGAATTTAGAAAAAAACACTGTAAAATCACGTATTCTAACAAAATACTTTTCTTGAAATAAACTCAACTCAATAAAGAATTTATTACTCAATAATTACGTATTTTTGCTATAACTCAACATAAAATCAATCAAAACTATGAACAAAATCATTTTATTCGCTTGCATTTTTGCTCTATTGGTGGTTGAAGCCAACGCTCAAAAAATGCGTGGAATCGACAAAAGTCCGATGGATATGGCGTATTATCCCGATAATTTTGCCCACGACCGAAAATTTGCTCCAAAACTCATTGGCGATATGCCCGCTATTGTGCGTGTAACTTACAGCCGACCTGCTAAAAAAGACCGTGAGATTTTCGGGACTAAAATTGTGCCGTATGGCGAAGTATGGCGTTTGGGAGCAAACGAATCGACCGAAATAAAGTTTTATCAAGATGTAACGATTCAAGGAAAAAAAGTAAAGGCAGGCACATACTCACTTTTTGCAATTCCGACGGCTACCGAATGGACAATTATTCTGAACAAAGACCTCGATTTTTGGGGTGCATATAGCTACAATAAAGATAACGACGTACTACGTGTGAGTGTGCCCACCAAAAAAACCGATGAAATGATTGAAAACTTCTCGATTCAATGCCTAAAAGGCAGCAACGACAAAGAAACAATCATGAAAATGGCTTGGGACACGACTTTGGTTGAAGTACCGATTTCGTTTTAATCTGAAAAAAATGGATACCTCTCAATGCTCTAAAATCAATCTTGAGGGCATTGAGAAATCCAATCGTTTTTATCAACATAGTTTTCAATGAGTAAAACTCAACCCTGTAATGATTTCATCAGCTTTACAGAGCTTGTCAGGTTTCAAACCTTCCAATTTACCAACCAAATCATTACCACAACAAAAGAGTATTTTAGCTTAAGTTCTCTCTTGCTATTCTTAAAAAAAACTGATAAATCTCATAAACACTCGCAAAACTAAATGTTAGTTTTTACGGTTTATTGAAATATGGAAAAGTATCTAAAAATTATTCAGGGGGCATATTCGGGATATTTCAATTATTTCATCAATGAAATGCTCAATCCGAGCTGGCACAACTATTTTTATTGGTTGGTGGGAGCTTCATTGGCTATTTGGATTCTTGAAATCATGTTTCCGTGGCGAAAAAACCAGCCACTTATTCGTCAAGATTTTTGGCTCGATGCATTTTATTTACTCTGGAATTATTTCCTATTTTCGCTCATTGCCTACAATGCACTTTCAATGGTTGCAGTACAGGCTTTCAATGATTTTTTAGGGCTTTTTGGTATTACCAATATTATAGCCATAAATATCGAACAGCTTCCATTTTGGCTCAAAATTCTTATTATTTTCATCTTGAGAGATTTTATGCAATGGGCAATCCACCGTTTATTGCACACAGTTGGCTGGATGTGGGAATTTCATAAGGTACACCACAGCACCGAACACATGGGTTTTGCCGCCCTCCTACGGTATCATTGGATGGAAAACGTAATTTACCGCAGCCTCGAATACATTCCTCTTGCGATGGTAGGTGTTGGCTTAACCGATTTTTTCATTGTTCATATCTTCACACTCGTCACGGGGCAGCTTGGGCATGCCAACCTAAAAATCAATCTTGGGCCGCTTAAATACCTGCTCAATGGTCCACAAATGCATCTTTGGCATCATGCCAAATACTTGCCCGAAAGCCACCCCAATGGCTTCAATTACGGCATCACCTTAAGCCTTTGGGATTTTATTTTCGGCACTAACTACTGGCCTTCTGATGATGAAAATCTACCCGTTGGCTTACCCGAAGAAGAGAATTTCCCGCATGATTTTGTTGGTCAAAACGTTAGACCATTTCAACGAATATTTGGTAAGAAATAAGCAAATTTAATGATACTCAATTTTCATATCGTTGATGTTTTTGCCGAAGAAAAATATCAAGGCAATCAACTCGCCGTTTTTGAAAATGCAAGTGGCTTGAGCGACGAAATGATGCTCAGAATTGCTCGTGAAATCAACTTTCAAGAAACTACTTTTATTATTTCCAACGAAGAAAAAAAAGGTGGATTTGATGTGAGAATTTTCACGCCCGAATACGAAGTGCCGTTTGCCGGCCACCCAACTCTCGGAACGGCTTTTGTACTATTAAACTCAGCCCAAAATACTGATAAACAAAACATTACCCTTAATCTGAAAGTCGGACAAGTACCCGTAAACAAAGAGGCAGATACGCTTTGGCTGGAAATTGACAACCCCGTCTTCAGTAAAATCTTTCAGCCTTCTATTGCCAATTTGATTGGCTTAACTACTGATGACGTCGACGAAGCATACCCAATCGAAGTAGTTTCTACGGGGCTTCCGTATCTGATTCTTCCTCTTAAAAATCTCGATGCTATCAAACGTATCAGATTTAATAATGAGCAAATAAAAAGCTGGCTGTTTGAAAATAATTTCTATAAAACCAACGCTCCTGATAAACTTACAACGGCATTTTTTGCTTTCACTCGTGAAACCGCAAAAGTCGAAAACCAGCTTCATGCAAGAATGTTTTGCTACGAAAACGGAAAAGTCGTAGAAGATGCCGCCACGGGTAGTGCCAATTCGTGTTTACTTGCCTATTTGCTTAAATACGAATCCAGTAAAATTAGCTACCGAGTAGAGCAAGGGTACGAAATGGGGCGTCCTTCGCTCATCGAAATCAAAGGAGAGATGAACGAAACACAAGGTTTTAGTTTGAAAGTTGGTGGAAAAACAAAGTTGATTGCACAAGGAAAATGGTTTGTTTGAAAGAAAATTCTTTCCGACTTTTGCAGTAAATTACTAACCAAAGCTATGGCTAACGACCCACGAGGAGGAAAAAACACATTTCGCACCAAAAATACAAAAGCACCAGATGCTGGTTCCAAAAAACAATCGAGCAATTGGAAAAGCAAACTAAAACACTGGGCTATAAAAATAACACTATACTTTTTTGCCATTTCGATTGGGTTGGTTGTGCTATACAAATTTGTGCCAGTACCAGTGACCTCAACCATGATTGCTCGCAAGATGGAAGCCATAGCCGATGGCCGAGATAGCGAAATCTACTATGATTGGGTGTCGTACACCAATATGTCGAAAGAAGCACCATTAGCTGTGGTAGCTGCAGAAGACCAACTTTTCCCCGAACACAATGGCTTCGATTTTGAGGCCATGAGCAATGCCTTCAGCAAAAACCTAAAAGGCAAAAAATTGCGTGGTGCAAGTACACTGTCACAACAAGTTGCTAAAAACGTATTCCTTTGGCAATCAAGAAGTTATATCCGAAAAATATTTGAAGTTTATTTCACGGTTTTGATAGAGCTGGTTTGGGGAAAACAACGCATTTTGGAAGTTTACCTCAATGTAGCCGAAATGGGCGACATGACTTTTGGCGTAGAAGAAGCCTCGAAAAGATATTTCAATACAAATGCCAAAAACCTAACTCGCCCACAAGCAGCACGAATCGCAGCTGTTTTGCCAAGCCCTATTAAATGGTCAGCGGCTAAACCAGGGCCTTATGTCAACCGCCGTACGGCAGCTATAGCTCGCCAAATGCGTGCGTTGGGTGGCGTAGCTTATATAAATGATTTAAGGAGCTTTTAATATGGGGCGAACATCTCGTTCGCTCACCCCCACTCCATTCTCGGTAATGGGCTAACTTCTTGGCTTGAAAAATCTCCTTTTAGGTATTTGAAATATGCTGCCATCGCAATCATGCCTGCGTTATCGGTACAATACTGAAAATCAGGGATATACACATTCCAACCTTCCTTCTCGCCCATTTCGTGCAACGTTTTTCTTAATCCTGAATTGGCCGACACCCCACCCGCAATCGCTACCTCTTTGATACCAAGTTCACGTGCCGCACGGCGTAGTTTTTGTAGCACCATTCGCACCAATGTATGCTGCACACTGGCACAAATATCATTCAAATTTTCGGCCACAAAGTTCGGATTCTCAGCAGTTTTTTTCTTTAAAAAATACAAAATTGAGGTTTTTATGCCGCTAAACGAAAAGTTATATTGCGGCATTTCGGCGAGCGGAAATTCATACGCCAACGGATTTCCCAACTTAGCGTGTTTATCTACCAACGGGCCACCAGGGTAAGGAAGTCCAAGCAATTTTGCAGTTTTATCAAAGGCTTCTCCAACGGCATCGTCTTGGGTTTCGCCCAAAACTTCCATTGTCGCATGGTCTTTGATAAGTACAATCTGTGTGTGTCCACCACTAACGGTCAAACACAAAAAAGGAAAGGCTGGTCGAGGTTCATCAATGAAATGAGCCAGCACATGGGCTTGCATGTGATTAACCTCAATCAACGGAATATCTAACGCCAAAGCCATTGCTTTTGCAAACGATGTACCGACCAACAAAGACCCCAAAAGGCCTGGCCCACGAGTAAAAGCTATGGCATTTAGGTCTTTTTTTGTTATCTTCGCATCTTGTATGGCCTTGTCAACCACCCTAACGATGTGTTGTTGGTGAGCTCGGGAGGCCAGCTCAGGTACAACACCTCCATAAAGTTCATGAATTAGCTGCCCAGCTACAATGTTGGAGCAGATTTTGCCGTTAGAAATAACAGCGGCCGACGTATCGTCGCACGAAGATTCGATTGCTAAAATATTCATAGTCAATGGTCGACAGACGACAGTCCGCAGACCTAATTTTTTGAAATAAAACACAAAATTAGTACTATTTGTAACACAATTCTCCGAATTGTGCTTAAATAAATTGCAAGTGACAGGTTGCAAACCTGTCCTACAAAAATGGGTAAAGTCATAAAAATAATCACTCTCACGCTTATTTCTCTTATCGTTGTTGCGATGATGAGTGGCTTGTTGGTGTTTACGCCCGTACCCAAGACTTTACTCATACTAATTGCTCTTTTGTTGGGTAGCTTAGTTTGGGGCTATTACTCAAAACGTGCCATTTCAACCATTCTTTTGCAACTTTTATTGGGTTTCGGGCTGGTATTTTACGCCATGCAATTACCCCAATTTCAGACTACTACCTTACAAAAAGCTACCGAATTATTATCTAAAAAATTAGGCTCGAAAGTAACCATCGAAAAGGCTCGAATGACTTGGTTCGATGAGATTACGCTCGAAAACATCACGATTTATGACCACAAAAACCGTGAAATGATTTTCGTGAAAGAGCTTTATGTCAACTGCAAAACCAATTTTGATTTTAGTTGGGAAAAGATTCTAACCTTCGATAATAACCTCGATTACGTAATGATTCGTAATCCGAGAGTAAAACTTATTTACGAACCCGACGGCGATTTGAATATTGATAAATGGATTGCCAGAATTGAGGAATTAACGGCCTCGACCGACACCACAAATCGGGTGAAAGGCGAACACAATACACCATTTACGATTGACGAAGCCTACATTCAGGATGGTACTTTCACGTTGGCCGACCCCGAAGAGGCACGTTTCCCAAAAGAAGAATTTGACTATAATAACTTCACCGTCAATAACTTACACGGAAACATCAAAAACTTCTTCATCATGGGCGATACGATTACGTTTGGCCTGAACAATATGCAGGGAGTAGAACGCCGTAGTGACCTCACAATCAAGCAATTAAACACCAATTTCTTCTATTCTCGAAAATCAATGCGGTTGAATGATTTGTATGCTAAAATCAATAATTCAACCCTCCGAAATTCGGTTGTTTTCAACTATGATAGTCCACGAGACTTCGGTGATTTCAACGAAAAAGTAGTGATGATTGGCAATTTGAAAGATTGCGAAATCGACGCCCAAGACCTTGGTAGATTCGCCACCGATATGTATGCGTATCGGGAGAATTACCTGCTCAATGGAGATTTCAAAGGCACGGTTCACGATTTTAAGGTGAAAGATTTTAATCTGAAATTTGGCAAAAATAGCTTTCTCGATGGCGATATTGCTTTCAAGCATTTGCCTGATTTGTATAAAGCTGACATGGATTTGAACTGGAAACTCAGCCAAATTGATGCCATTGATGCTCGCCAATACGTTGGCGACTCTCTTTACAATTCGCAAGTAAATAAATTTGGAGTTGTCAATTTTGCGGGCACTTTCAAAGGTGTTTATAACGACTTCGTAACCAATGCCACGTTTAAATCGGCCATGGGAAATGTAGCAGGAAATATCAAAATGAAACTTCCTGATAATGGAGCATTGCCAACGTATGATGGCTCGCTGACGGTCGAAAATTTTGAGTTAGGCAAATTGGTCGAAGAGTCTGATTTTCTACAAAAACTCTCGTTTGCTGGAAAAATCAAAGGCAAAGGTTTCACCATCAAAGATGCTGCTCTCGATTTCGATGGGAAAGTTGACCGTATTTGGTTTAATGGCTACGACTTCAAAAACATCTATGTCGATGGTCGAATGAGCCAGTCGCTCTTTGATGGAAAAGTAAGCGTAAAAGACACGAATTTGGCCTTTAACGTAAGTGGCAAAGTAGATTTCGCCAAAGCTTTAAATAAATTTGATATTCACGGAATTGTTCAGAATGCCAATCTCCGACCGCTCGGCTACTCGAAAAACGATGTAAAACTTCGTTCAGAAATCAACCTTAATTTTCAAGGAAATGAGTTGGATAATTGGCTTGGCGAAGCAAAATTGTTGAATACTGTTTTGCAATACGATAAACGCCAACTGGGTATCGACTCGCTTTTTGTCACTTCCGAATTATCGGATAATTCTCGAAAAATCAGCTTGCTTTCTGAGTTTTTCAATGTTGATATTTCGGGAAAATTTACCCCGAGTAAAGTCATTGCCGATGTTACTCGATTATCGAAAGAATATACCCAATATTTCTACGATAAAGAACAAACCCGCCTCGACTACTACGCCCAGTTGCCGTATGCCGATGTGGCCAATAAATATCAGTTAGATTACAAAGTGACATTCAAAAAATCTGACCCATTTTTTGCGTATTTCTACCCCGATATTTATGTTTCGCACGGAACCGAATTGAGCGGCAATCTAAATATAAGAAATACGGCCGAGTTATCATTATCAGGAAAAATTGACACACTTCGCTACGGAACGTTGGCATTTTATGGCAATGACCTTGATTTCAATACCTCAAAAGAAGCTACTTCGCCCAAAATTTTGACCTCGTTGATTTTCAATTCGGCTACGCAAAAATTGGGTGATATGACTCCGACCGAAAAAATAGAGGTTTCGGGAATGTGGGGACAAGGAAATGTGATTGAATTTGATGGGCGAATTAAGCAGCAAAAAAGCACTAACAAAGCTCAGATTTTTGGAAAACTGGCATTTTTATCGGAAGGATTTGATATTACTTTCAACCCCAAAAACACCAAGCTCGACCTACTGGGTAGTCAATGGATATTGGGTAAAAATAACTTAATCAATATCCAAAACGATGGTATTTGCTTCCAAGATGTGGCTTTATCGAACCAAAATCAGAGTATTTCGTTGAATGGTTCGTTCTCGCCTGACTCTACGGTTGAATCGTTCATTGATATTCGTGATTTTGATTTACAGACCCTAAAGCCACTTTCTGACCTCGACCTAAAGGGTATTGTAAACGGCAAACTCATGATGCGGGATATTTACGATGACGCCATCGTAACGAGTAGCTTTGGTATTGATGAGCTGATTTATAAAAATATTTTGATAGGTACAATTGCCAGCGAAGCCCTTTGGGATAACCTAAAGCAACGCCTCAATATCAACGGAAATATTATCAGAATCAATAACGAAATCTTTAGAGTTTCGGGAACGTATGACCCGAAAGATGACCGCAATCCGCTCAACTTAAAAGCGACATTGAAGAAAACCAATCTGGAGATTTTTGAGTCGTTTGTCGATGATATTTTCTCGAATATTGGCGGCTATGCCAGCGGTACACTTACCGTAAGAGGTACAGCCAACGACCCAATTATCAGAGGTGGCGTTGATTTTGAGAAAGGTGTCTTACGCATCAATGAACTGAACTCATACTTGTATTTTGATGACCAACTGAATTTCAATGAAGAAGGTTTTGTAGCAGCAAAAGGTTTTAAAGTACGTGATGCGGCTCAAAATGGCAATATTGCTGAGTTGGAAGGGGGTATTTTTAATGGTGGCGGCGGCAATTTCATGTTGGGTATTCATGCCTACATGCGAGGCCGTGATGGTTTCAAGATAATGAACACGGGCATCAGAGACAACGAAGATTTCTACGGAACGGGCATCACTACGGGCGATTTACACATT
Source organism: Emticicia sp. (assembly GCA_023254245.1). Lineage (GTDB taxonomy): Bacteria > Bacteroidota > Bacteroidia > Cytophagales > Spirosomataceae > Emticicia. Next base: position 5,649 of record JALQYE010000075.1, on the reverse strand, counting down.
ACGGGAGACTTAAACAATGTGAATATTTCGGCTAACCTAACGAGTAAAAAAGGCACAAAAATTACGATTCCACTTGATGGTGAAACAACAGTAAACACCGAAGAGCAAGGCATTACGTTTGTGAGTAAAAACACGCAAAAGAATGTTGATAAGGAGGTAAAGAAAGATACGGTTATACGAACTGAAGGGGGCTTGAAGATGGCTTTTAACTTCACGATAACACCCGATGCCGAATGTATTGTAATCTTCGACCGCACCAATCAAGACCAACTCAATGCCATTGGCAACGGAAATATCAGCATCGAATACGACACTCGTGGGGGCTTCACGATGTCTGGGCCATATACGATTAAGAGCGGAAAATATGATTTCAGCTTGCAAAATATCTCGAAACTAAGAAAATTTGATATTACGGAGGGCAGTAGAATCTTATGGACGGGCGACCCTTACGATGCAGATATTAACATTGGTGCGAGTTACACAGCCAATGTATCATTGACTGGAATTGCTACCAGTACGACGGCCAACTCGTCGGAGTTAAATACGCTCTATCCAGTTGTGGCATCAATCATGCTAACTGATAAGCTCATGAAACCTACGACCAAATTTGATATTAAATTTAACCAACGCAGGATTCCGCTGAACCTTCAACCACAAGTGATTGCATTTGAGCAACGTTTGCATGATGATGAGCAGTTGTTGAATAATAATTTTGTGGGTATAACTGCCTTGAACCGTCTTTTCTCAGATAATAGTTTCCGAGATGCCCTCGATACGCAGCTTTTATTGGATAATGTGAGTGGAATTCTTACTAACCAACTTGGGAATATTGCCTCGAAAATCGACCCGAATTTGGAAGTAGCGGTACAGTTTGGTAAAGGAAATCTGAATAATCTTCGTCAAAGTTTAATTAATAATACGCAGCTCAATTTCTCGTATAAATTTGGTAATAATATCAAGGTAAGTCTGAATAATACGATTCTCCAAAACGAAGGCCAAACCACCAACAACTATTTCTACGGTGGTGAAGTAGAATGGCTACTGAGCCAAGATGGTTCATGGCGATTGAAGGCTTACAGCCGTAGCGTACCAAATTATTACTACAATTTTAATAGTAACGTATCGGTCAATGGCGTAAGTTTACAACATACTCGTAGTTTTAATACCATCTTCAAAAAGAAAGAAATAAAAGAATTACCTATGGGGATTTTGAGTAAAAAGCCAGACAGCAAACTCATTAGCCAAAGCAAACCATAATCTACTCAAGCGGTTGATAATAAACTATCGAAAGGCGTGGTTGCATTTTATACATCGTGGTTTCTACTCCTTCATAGATATTTTCGTTGGTCGAAACTAAGTAATGTCCTTCAATAATATCAACCAACGTTAGCAAGGGAGAATAGAACGTTATACCTATTTCGTGAATATTTTTATCTTTTACGCTCGAATCAATTATATCAAGTCGGTAGTTTTGGAAGGGCAGATAATTATTTCCCAATACATCGGGCATCGGGTAGGTCAGTCCTTTCCACTGCAAAAGATATGGATGTGCCGCCATGCTTACCAAAAAATGTAGCTGTTCGGCTTTTTCGTTTTTGCTCAATAATTGCTTAAAAGTCGTCCACAGATTTTCAGCATCATTATATAGCTGCGATTGCATCAAAAACTCTTGATAGGTACTATCCCAAACGTATTTTTCCCAGCGAGATTGAGAATCTTTATTGATTACTATTCTAAATGCGAGTCTAATTTGTGCTTTTTTCATTAGTTGTTTATCGGTTATTGGGGAACTGGTTACTCGTGCAAAAAATCAAGCTTATTACCGCTTTTGGCTATAAAAAGAAATGATGGAGATATAGTTTCTCCATCATTCTCAACTCTTTATCACTAATCAAAATCAAGCTTTTACGTAGATGGTGTGTGTAAGCACATATCCCGCCGAAACACTGCCTGTAACGGTTGACATTTCGTTGGTTACGCCATCGCTAAATACATTATCACGAGCATTAGTGGTATCAGCTTGTCCGTGGCTTGCATATACACCTTGTGCGTAAACAACTTTAGAAATATCTTCAGGAAAAGCAATTTGGGTAACCAATAATGACTTTCCTGCACTATTATAAACGTGCACGTGAATATGTGGAGCTCTGCCCGAATACCAACCCGGATAAATACTTGTCCAAGCAACCATACCATTGGCATCGGTTGTTTGGCGACCACGCAAGAAATGCACGGCCGTCATATCTGCACTTTGCATGCCCGTTCCACCGTATTCTGAGTAAAGCCCTGCCGCATCGCAATGCCAAATATCAACAATAGCATCTTTAATAATTGCACAACTGGCATTGACATTCCGGATATACACTTTGATGGTTAAAGGAGTGCCCTTTCTATCTGATACAATATTATTTGTTACGAGTGTCGCAGGTGATTTTGTCGGAAACGGCCCTTCGGTTTCTGAATTTGTCACTGAGCAACTCGATGGCGTTGTGGTTGGATCTGAACTTATCGTTGTCGAAGAACCAGTTGTATCAGCTACTACTTCATCTTTTACACACGAACTCAATGCTGGAATAATTGCAAATAAACTCAATGAACCTAAGCCACGTTTGATAAAATCTTCTCTTTTCATGATGTTATAGAATTTTATTACGTAATATTTTTGAGCGAACACGCTAAATTTTTGTACTTGAAAACTGCCTTTGTACCTTTAAGACGTTGGTTGGTGCTTGAAAGTTGTTTGAAGAAGATACTTTGAGGTAAAGAAGGGATTTTCTGCGGTAAACTAAGCGGGAACTTCAAAAAACAAAAGCATGGCATCATTTGAAAGAGCTTCAAACTCAATTTCGTTGGCATTCCAAATGGCCAATCCATCACGGGCTTCCATGAGTTTATTATCTACTTCAAAGGCTCCTTCAATTACTGAAACGTAAACGCAACTACCCGTATTTTTTATTTCATAAATGCCTTCTTCTCGGCCATCGTATTTACCAAAATAGCCAAAAGCATTTTGCTTAACAGATGAAAAAATCGGTAGCAGTTCGTTACGTTTTTCGAGGTCAATATCAACCGAAGTAGTTGATGGAGTAAGAACATTTTCTTTTTCAATCCAAATCTCGAGATAGTTTATCAGTTCACTTTTATACGGATTGAGCACCTCGTAATCCATGCCTGCTTCGGCCGAAAAAATTTGCGTTTTTCCTACCTCCAAAAAATCATGATAGCCCGTACTATTTTTAAATTCGATACCCCCGACTAATGGTAAAACCAGCACTTCGGTAGGTTTCTCGACCTGCATTTTCATGCCTTTTCCTGCTGCTAATGTGTTGTCGTTGAAAACCCTCAGTTTTCCGATATGTTCTTTGTTGGCATCTTGAAAATTCCCCAAATTAAATGAGTGAAAACTCCGAAACCATGAAAGTTCGGTTTTGCCTCTTTGGGCTGATAGAAATATTTTTGCTTCGTTTTGTGTCATAATTTTTTTGCCAAATTTAAAATCTTTGCCTTTGTTGACAGGTTAAAAACCCAGTCCTAACCCAGTCCTACATTACTTTCCAAAGTTTTCAAAGAAAGTTTTTTCATAGCTTACACCAATCGGAATTTCTTCTTCACCAATCGAAATGATTTTGTTACGTACATTTTCGATTCGAGCAAAAGGCACAATAAAAGACCGATGCACACGCATAAAATCTTTTGCAGAAAGTTTTTCGAGCATCGTTTTCATAGTCATACGAGCCACGATTGAATTGGCATTAATGATATGAATTTTCAGATAATCGTCTAAACCTTCGATAAACAGAATGTCGGTCAACGGAATTTTATGCAAACGATAATCGGCTCGAATGTATAAATAAGACGGAGTTTCGGCATCGTTTGGTTGTTGAATCTTGAAATACTCGTGGGCTTTGTTGACTCCTTGCAGAAAACGCTCAAACGTAAAAGGTTTTAGCAAATAATCAATGGCATTGAGATTAAAACCCTCAACGGCGTATTCGCTATAAGCCGTCGTGAAAATTACCATTGTGTTTTGAGTAACACTCCTAAACAACTCAATGCCCGTCATAGAGGGCATATTTATATCTAAAAACAGTAAATCAACTTGATATTCTTCTAAATACCTCAGAGCTTCTTTGGGTTTGTGAAAGGTCTTCTCTAAGTTGATAAAGTCAACTTTTGCACAAAAACTTTCAATGACTTTCAAGGCAAGAAGTTCGTCGTCGATGGCTATGGCTTTTATCATATATTATATATTTCTCGTGGCACGTTGTACGTGTCACGGGTATTAAAACTTTTTCACATAAATAAGTATGAACTTTATTCGTGACACGCACAGCGTGCCACGGCAACTCACAAAACAATCGAAAGTTCGACCAAATACTGTTCATCTGTATCATAAATCGAAAGTTTGTGTCGTTTAGGGTACAGTAATTCTAAACGATTTCGGGTATTATCTACCCCCAAACCACTTTTGTTTTCTTCAGAGATATGTACCGTCACTTTCTTATTGACCACATACAAAAATAATTCGTTGGCGGTGATATCAATTTTGATTTCTATCACCGAATCTTCTTCGGCATTTACACCATGTTTGAAAGCATTTTCAATAAACGGAATCAAGACTAAGGGTGCAATCTGGAAGCCATTTGTTTGCCCGTTTATCATAAATTCAAGCGAAATAGACTCTCCAAAACGCAATTTCTGTAAATCAATGTAGTTTTTTATATAAACAATCTCTTTTTCGAGCGAAACAAAATCGGTTGCAGCTTCGCTCAAAACGTATCGCATCATGCCCGAAAGTTTCACTACGGCTGTGGGCGTTTCGTCAGATTTCATGATAGCCAACGAATAAATGCTATTGAGTGTATTGAACAAAAAATGAGGATTAATTTGAGCTTTTAAATACGATAATTCGGCCGCAATTTTTTCACGTTCGGTTTGCTGCCAACGGGTGCTTATGCGTAGCATTAACGAAAAAACAATTATGACCAAAAACGGAAAAATCTTTTGATTTACATCTATAAAAACATCTATCTGCGAATTATTCGGATGTTGATGGGGTGGTTTTGGAGGAGGCATACTCGCTCCATTAGGTGGTGGTGGCGGAGGTCTGTCAGTTAGATGTGCTTGTGGCGGTCTTCTCAAAAAATCATTTTGTGATAAGACAAAATTACCTATCATTCGATACGAAAAATAGACCGCCAAAATGGCCAAAATATAAAAAACATATTTTTTTGAAAAGTATAGTTTGGGGACTAAAATGAAGTAATTGAAATAAAAAATCGGAATCAGAAGTGCATAACCTAAAAACTCTCGACCCGCCAATGGATTAAAAAAAACATCAGATTTGCCTTGAAAAAAAGGGATAAACGCCAAAGCCAAAAAGCCCAGGCAAGCAATTATATGTATCAGTATTTGACGAGTTTTATCCTTCATTCTCAACTATTTTGAGCGAAAATAAGAGATAAAACCAAGTAATTAATAAATTTTGAGGAGTAAAAGGCTTTTTTGTCGGAGAATGGCTATTCTCTAAATAGCTTTTTATCAGCATAGAATGTACCAAACGGTACAAATGAAGCCAAAAATGCCAAAACGGCTTTCTTTAATGACCATTTATATTGAATGACTACCAAAGCCAACAACACCACATAG
>JALQYE010000074.1 GCA_023254245.1 Emticicia sp. | reverse complement strand
CTTTGTAATACCACTTAAAGTATTTGTCTTGCAGCTCAGGAGTCCAGCCTTCTTTGGCTAAGCTCAACATAACGGCGTAATACGTGTGCTGGGCTGGTGGAATATTAGCCAACATCGCAGCAATATCTTTTCCATATTGCGGATTTCTCAGAATTAAATCGCTTGAAGCGGTGGCGGTTTCAACATTGAGGGCATCGCTTCCTGGCTCGGTTTTAATATCCATCAAAGCCATTGTTTTTGCCACTGCTTCGGGTGCATCTAAATAAATCAATAATTTACTTAATGAGCGATTTAAGTGTGCAGTATTAGCTGGGTAAAGTGGGTTTAGGTAGGCTATCACTTTCGGTTTGAGGGTAGCATCTGGCTGCCCCATACGAAGAAATGCCAATTCAAAAGCTCTTAATAAATCTAATTGCTGCGATTGTTGTAATGCTTTGAAGTTTACGCTCAAAAGTGCGTTTAAGATGTCGTTTTTCTTAGAGCCATCGCCCATACGAATCAGCGAAATTAATGATTGCGTAAGAGCTACTGGGTCTTTTTCTTTCAAGGCTAAGTCTTGCCATTGTGCCACTGGTTGATGCTCCAATGCCAAACGTGCCGCATAACGAATAAATCTATCTGGACTTTTTAATTGAGGCCAAGCCGTGGCAACGGCCGCAGGATTTGGCCCTCCTGTGTGGAATTTCTCCAAACTTCTACGCAACGCATTAGCTGCGTTGATGGGTGCAGCAGCAACTGGAGCGGTGCTTTCGTTACCTACATAAGAAACACGGTATAAATCAGAATCTAAACGACGTCCACCCGTAAGGAAATACAAGGCTCCATCAGGGCCGATTGCTCCATCGGTCAAAGGAAGTGGAATACCCGATAAAAACTCTTCTCTTTCACCCGAAAAACTCGAACCCGAAGGTTTGAGATGAATAGCGTGCATTACACCAAAAGTCCAGTCAAATGCCAAAAGTGTATTTTTATATTTTGCAGGAAATTTAGCATCTTTCAAATGCAATAAGTTAGTAGGCGAGCCTTGTCCGATATTGATAACTGGTGGAAGATTATCAGGAAACGTTGGCGACCATTTACTATTACCTGTTCTCCAACCAAATTCTGAAGCACTTGTTGCGTGCGTAATACGGGTTGGGCGATACCACGGCAAACCAAAATCCCATTCCATGTCAGCATCATAGACAAACAAATCGCCGTTGGCATCAAAAGCCATATCGAAGGCATTTCTATAACCTGCACTCACAAGTTCCCATTTTTTTCCTTCGGGGTCAAGGTTTGCAATCCAGCCCCCTGGGGCCATGCGGTCGTTGGCGTGTCCACGTGGGTCTTTAATTAATGGGAATAAATTATCTTCTTTCCAATTGGATGGAAGTCTGTACGAATCTAAAGGTGGTACATCGGTGTGGTTTCCACTAATTACATAAAGTGATTGCTTATCAGGCGAAAGAACAATGCTATGAGGGCCATGCTCGCCTTCACCAACAAGCTCTTTTAGTAAAGTAACTTTATCGTATTGGTCGTCATTGTCGGTATCTTGTAAACGATACAAACCGCTCTTTTTAGTAAAAATCTTGTTGTTTTTACCATTATTTATCATCACATATAAGCTATTAAATGCATATAGCAATCCATGTGCATAGCCCATACCCATTGTGTCGGTAGCGGGACCTACTTTTAGTTTTTCAACATCAGATGCAGAAACTTTGCCATCAACTGCAGGCATTTTTAAACGAAATAATTTTCCGTATTGGTCAGAGCAAATCATTCGACCTTTGTCGTCGAATGTCATCGAAACCCAAGAACCTATTTTGTTTTCAGATGGGCTAAAAAGGTGTTCAGCTTTAAAACCTGCTGGATACTTTAGTTTGTCGAGCTTCGGGTCGCCCGTAGAAATTGCGGACAAATTGGGTTCATTGAGGAGCGTGAAAGAGGCAGCTGTTGCAATAGCTACCAAACCAATCCCCAATTTAATGGAGTTTTGTCTTGAAAACATAATTAATGGAAGGGTTAAATATTTTTTTGTCGAATAGTGTAATTTCACCTTCACTTTATACTATCAGTACATCATGAGTTGAAATTTCCCACAATGTACTGATAAAAAAGCTATTTTAAAAAAAATTAAAAATATGGTGATAAAGCTGCCTCATCGGCTGGCAACCCATACAATAAACTGATATTCGTGAAGGCATTACTACGAGTAGCTGCTCCTTCTGGATAGTAGTAAGCTACTGGATTGGCTTTTACTCTATTTCCGTAAGCAGTGATAACCTCGATTGCAGTACCAGTACGAACCAAATCCAACCAACGCTTATTTTCAAAGGCTAATTCGCTGCGACGGTCTTGGTAAATTTGTGCTTTCAATGCCGCTTGTGCAGTAGCAGTGGCAGCAGGCAAACCAGCACGGCTGCGTACTTGATTAAGAATCGGTAAAGCTTCAGCCATTTTGCCTTGCTCAGTGAGAGCTTCGGCTAAAAATAGTAAGGTTTCGGCGTAGCGATAAATCGGGAAGTTATTGCCCGTATTTCCGTGCAAAGAGTGAGTTTTAGCAAATTTCTTATTGTAAGGAAAAGTTTTGTTTGCTCTTAAACTACCGCTGATGGTTACGTAAGCAATTGTTCCATCTAAACGTTTGTCTCCTTTTTCAAACGAAGCTATGAGGTCAGGTGTTGGAGCTCCGTTTCCTTCACCAGTCAATGGTTGAGGATTTGAGGTTCCTGATATTGGCTTTAACTCATCAGGGCTCATCGGACGTGGCATATAATTGTACATAATTGCTCCATTATAACCCGATGCACCTTCCTGAAACTGTACTTCAAAGATTGACTCTGCATTATTTTTGTTTCCAGTATTTGTAGAAAAAGCATCGTTGAAATCAGGCATTAGCTTATATTCGTTGCTTGCTACGATTTCTTTCAATAGTTTCTCGGCTTCTGCCCAGTTTTTACGCACCATATATACATTGGCCAATAGCATTCTTGCTGTTCCAGAAGTAACTCTGCCTGCTTCTTGTTTCGATTTTGGTAAAAGACCCGTTATAGCTGCCGTTGCATCTTTGATGATTTGGGCATAGATTTCATCTACGGAAGCTAATGGCAAAGCAGCTTCTTGGCGATTAGTTACAGGAGTTAAGTGCAATGGCACTTTACCGAAATACTGCACTAACTCAAAGTACGCATACGCCCTCAGAAATTGAGCTTGACCTTTTAGGTTATTCTTCGAGTCGGCGTTGAAATCTACGGCATCAATCGACGACAGAATCTGATTAGCACGTGCAATTATTTGATAATCAAGGCGGTACTGATTCAATACGTGGGTATTCGACGTAACACCATTAGCGGTTGGAATAGCAAAATCGGCAATATCTTCTTGTTGCTCGGTTGCCCCAAAAAGAATATTTCGGTAGTAGTAGGCATTATCGGAGTGCATTTCGCCTAAAAGCCATGCACGGTCGTTTACGATTGCTCGAAGTGGCACATAGTTAGCATTAACTGCCTGCTGAAAATCGGCTTCTTTTGTAAAGAATATAGCGGTACTGAGGTTAGTTTCTGGGACAACGGTCAAAAAGTCTTTATTACAACTCATTAAGCCCAAAAACATAAACAGTGCTGTTGTTGTTATCTTTTTCATTATTTTAAGAATAATTTCGTTGATTAAAAGTTCAAGTTTATACCAATAGTATAGGTTCTTGGTACTGGATAGTTCGAGAGGTCAACACCTGGACTTAGATTTCCTCCATCTCCATTTCCATCAGATTGAGCAGATGTCTCTGGATTTGGTCCACCCCAATATTTAGTGAATATGTACAGTTGTTGTACAGAAGCATAAACACGAGCTGACTTAAACACTTTATTTGCTTTAGGAATCGTATAACCAACAGTTACGTTTTTGATAGTGAAGAAAGAGGCATCTGCCACAAAACGACTATTCATCCAGTCACGCTCGATACCCGTTACGTTACCACCACCAACGGTTGTTCCGTACATTCCTTTTCCTGGGTTATCTACTGAGCGGAAACGATATTTAACGCCTTCTACCATATTAAATACCCCGTCAAGATTGGCAGTACTATAAATGTGGCGAACCAATAATTGATTACCTTGTGAACCTGAGCCTACAATACTTGCATCGAAATTACCATAAGAGAAATTATTGGTAATACCGTAAGTAAACGTAGGGAAAGGATTACCCATGATTACTCTATCATCAAAATCACCACCATTCGTAATGATTCCATCACCGTTTTGGTCAGTTAACTTAATGCTTCCTACTACCGAACGGCCAGGTACTTGAGGTGAATTTTTGAGGTCTTCGGCATTCTTATAAACACCCTGTGAAATGTGTCCATAGAACTGACCAAATGGATAACCAACTTTTGTGATGTGGAAAGTACCATATACACGGTCGATACCATCGGCCAGTGCAATTACTTTATTACGATTAAATGAGATATTTGCATTGGTACTCCACTTAAATTTCCCCGTTGTATTCTTAGTATTCAATGAAAACTCATGTCCCCAAAACTTAATCTCACCAATATTATCACTAAAATTGCTAAAACCAGCCTCTTGAGCAATCTGAACGCTGTAAAGTAAGTTTGTCGTACGTTTATTATAATAGTCATATACAAACGTAATTCTATCGTTAAACAAACCTAAATCTAAGCCTACGTCAAATTGTTTAGTAGTTTCCCAACCTAAATTATTATTAGCTAAGGTTGTAACTACTGCACCTGGAGCAACCGTATTACCAAAAACAGCATTAACTGTATTGTTAATCAAGGCATAAGGAGTGTAATTACCGATATTGTTATTTCCAACAATACCATAGCTTGTTCTTAGTTTTGCAAATGATATTTTTGGCATTGATTTCAAGAAATTTTCGTCCGAAATAACCCAACCTGCTGAAACTGAAGGGAATGTTCCCCAACGATTGTTAGAACCAAAACGAGAAGAACCATCACGACGAACCGAAGCGGTAAACAAATATTTACCTTTGTAATTATACGTTAATCTCGATAATAATGATGTTAAAGCCCATTCTTGAACGCTCGATTGCGTGCCACCACGGTTTACATTGATTGCTCCCTGAATAGTTGGAAGGCGGTCATCGGCATAGGTATCAGCTTGAATACGAGTACCTTCTGAGCGGAATCTTTGTTGTGTAAAACCGCCCAAAATTTCAAAACTGTGGTCTTTTATATTGGTAGCATAAGTAGCTAAGTTTTCGTTCAACCAAGTCAAGTTTTCAATATTTTGACGAATTGAAACAGCTGTTGTTGGAATCGCAACATTTATAGCATTTGTAGCTGTTGAAGGGTTAAAGAAGAAAAACTTAGTACGATTCATCTCCACATTAAATGAAGATTTCAATGTCAAACCTTTAATTGGTTGATAGGCTATGTAGGCATTTGAAAGTAAATTCAACGTAGTTGTTTCGTTTACTAATTCATTGGCAGCTCTTACCCAGTTAGGGTAGGCAAAGATGTTACCTGTACTTGCAGGGAATTTATTAAACATTGTTAAGGTTTTACCATCAGCTTCATAAATAGGCATTACAGGCCAAGTATGAAGAGCATTAAATAAAATACCTGTTCCACGGTCTCCGTCAGTACGTGGCGTATTATCAAATACATATTGTGGAGCGATATTGAATCCGACTTTTACTTTATCTGAAATATCATATTCAGAATTCATACGCATCGAATATCGTTTATATTCATTATTAATCACTACACCTTGTTGATTAAAAACCCCTCCAACAAAAGATGTTCTTGACCTTTCCTTATTCGATGTTAGTGTTAAGTTATAGCTTTGTACAGGTGCTTTTCTTAATAATGCTCCATACCAATCGTTGTCTTTTCCTGCATATTGAGACGGATTCTGAAACTCAACAGGAACAGGTTGACCAGCATCAGTATAGTATTCTTTTTTAAACTGAGCGAATTCTTCAGCCGTCAACATTTTTACTCTACCTCTCATCGGTACTTCCTGAATACCTGCAAATGTATTAAAGCTAATATTTGTTCCAGACTTTCCTTTTTTTGTAGTGATTAGTACTACACCATTGGCAGCTCGTGAACCATAAAGTGATGTAGATGCCGCATCTTTTAGTATTGAAATATCTTCAATTTCATCAGGATTTAAAGCACCTATATTACCAGTGATAGGAAAACCATCTATTACATACAGTGGGTCGCTACCTGCAGAAACCGAAAGTTGGCCACGAATTCTGATATTCATCCCTTGACCTGGCTTACCAGTGGTCTGGTTGATTTGAACACCCGCCAATTGACCTTGTAATTTTTGACCAATTTGTGAAACAGGAATATCTTTAATTTCTTTTGCTCCGATAGTTTGAACAGCCCCCGTTACGTTTTTCTTTAACTGACTACCGTAGCCTACTACAACTATTTCGCTCAATAATTTATCATCAAGAGCCAAAGAAACATTAATTTCTTTTTGACCTGTGTAAACTACTTCGTTGGGCGTATAACCCACAAAGCTGAATACCAAAGTCGCATTATTTGGTACATCTAATTTGTAGCTACCATCGGCATCAGACTGTGTGCCTCGATTTATACCTTTAATAGTTACACTCACCCCCACTAACGCTTCGCCATTTTGGCCAGTCACTTTGCCCTTCACTTGTTGGGCAAATGCAAATGAAGTACAAAACAACCCCAGCATCAGCGAAAAAATACTCGCATAGTGTTTTGTTTTGTACAAAGTAAATCTTTGTCTCATTTGATTGATTGTTTATAGGTTGAAATAGAATGATTATTGATATAAGGATATTTCTCCTTGATATTATTCAAATATTAAAAAAAATTAATATCGCACTATCCTGTACTGTACTGTGCTGTATCAAGAAAAAATAGTATTATTTTAAGTTTTTGAGTATAAAAACGCTTAAAACCGTTGAGGAGAAGCAGGGTTTTCTATTTTTGTTTTTTGTCAACCAAACAATAGTTGCGACAAGATGCCAAAATTTGCCAATAAAAAGGCATTTATTTACTTTTGAGTATATACGTATCCTATGTTCAATAAATATATTTAAAAAAGTAAGTTTTATTTTTAACTTTTTTCAAGTACCTCCTACTCATGGATACTCCAATAATTAGCAACTTATCACAAAAGATTCTCATCGGAAAATCACTCGCTATGAGTTATACTAATAATCGAACGGGAGAATTATGGCGTAGTTTTATGCCACGAAAAAGAGAAATACAACATGTGATTGGTTCAGCACTTTACTCAATGCAGATATACAACAGTATCTTTGACTTTAAAAACCTCAATCCAACTGATACTTTTACCAAATGGGCGGCAGTTGAAGTGAGTGATTTTGAGCAAACTCCTGAAAATATGGAGTGTTATACGCTCAAAGGTGGACTTTATGCGGTATTTACACATAGAGGGCCAGCGAGTGCATTTATGCCAACTTTTCAATATATCTTTGAAGAATGGCTACCGAATTCGGAGTATGAAGTTGATGACCGAGAACATTTTGAGCTTTTGGGCGAAAAGTATAAAAACGAAAACCCCGATTCGGAAGAAGAAATTTGGGTACCTATTAAACCACGTTTATAATTATGCAAAAACATTCACCGCTCATCGAAGGCGAAATAGCCGATTATTACTTCGATACAGAAGGCATTCTCTACTCTTATTCTAAAAGCATTAAACGAACAGTAGAGAATATTGGCAGAAACGTAACTTTAGTAAAACAAATAACGGGCAATAAGCCCGTTCCGCTATTGATTTATCTAACAGACTCACCAGTGCCAGATAAAGCTACTCGCCAATTTTCTACGGAGCAACTACCAAACATCTACAAAGCAATGGCGATGGTATCGAAACCAGGGCTTTCGCAGTTGATTATGAGCTTATTATTCAAATTTCAGAAACCTCCGATTCCGATGAAATCGTTTACCGATGACCAAAAAGCCCATGAATGGTTGGAGCAGTTTATTTAATTCATCAAAAACTCACACTAAAACTCAACTTGGCATTAAATGGCGTACCAGGCGTAAAATGAATTTCGTTGACAGCGTTAGTTTCATTCAATAATCGGCTTTCCGTAGCAAATTGGGTTTCTTTCCATTTTGTATTAAAGATATTTTGTACCGAAAGCCCAACCGAATAACGATTCTTGGTATAGTTCAAGAAAGAATCGCTAATAAAATATCCCTTGGCTACGATACTGTTATCTTCATTAGCGGGTCTGTCTCCTACATAGCGATAACGTAAACTTCCACTAAAACCTTTGTTATTCTTGAGTGTCAGCCCACCAATGCTTGTCCATTTTACAGCCAAAGGAATATAATTTTGCCCCTCAGTTTCGCCAATAGCCCGTGGTTTCGCATAATTTACATCGGCATCAAAAAACAAGTTTTTGCTAAGCTGATAACGTACTGAAACATCAAGACCACTCCTTTTTGATTGTCCCGATGGTTCAACCACACCCGCATCACCCACATAAACGAATTCTTGATTGAGCCACAAATACCAATAAGCGGCATTGACAACCATTTTTGGAAATGGTTTCCAGATTATTCCTAAGTCAGAGCCGTAAGCTGCTGGCAGAATCTCCAGACCGTTTTTCTCGACAACCGCACGGGTATCGTTTGAATGAAAACCTTTGCCGAGATTCAAATAAAATTGTAAGTTTTTATTCTTGGTATAATATAAATTCAGTTTAGGCGAAACAATAGAGGCATTAGCCTTGAAAATTGTATTATTCTGTAATTTATCGAGGTATTGATTACTGAAATAATCGAAGCGAAGGCCAGCCATTAATGAAAGTTTTGGCCCCAATTGAATACTTTCGTCAATATACGCTCCGACGTTGGCTTCATTTACATCGCCAAATTTGATGCTTTCGAGCAGTGTAGTTTTATTTTTTGTATGCGAAAGTTCAGAATCTTTGGTTAAATCGTGTCGATAATTTAACCCAATATTGAATGTTGATTGTTTTGAGCCTAAACTGTGAGCAATCGAATAATTTGAGTTATATCCCCACAGATTTCGCTCTTCGGCTTGCTTGATTTGGTCGCCGTTGATGGGGTCTTCTAAGAAAAACGTAAAGTTTGAAAACAACTCAAAATTGTAGTTTGAGTAAAAAACCTGATTTTTCCAAACATGATTTCGTTTCGTGAGCGTCAGAAATTCAGCATTTGCGTTGGTTCGGCTGGTTGCACCTCCTTCATTCGGGTCGATAGCTCCGTAAAAACCAATCAAACCCGACTCAACGGCACGGTCGGGGATTTGCCCCGAAGCACTCCATTTACTCCAAAACGTTGATGCTGTGAAAGTTAAGCTTGTGTTTTTGGTAATATGTCCGTGATATTTTCCCAATAAATTGAGACGATTGAAGTTTTGCGGAGCATCAAAATACGCATCAGAATAACTATATTCACCAGCTAAATAAGCATTTTGGTTCTTTTCTATGGATTTTTGTCCCAAAATATTAGCAGCTCCAACCAATCGGTAAGTATTAAACTGCCCAACTTCTACTTTAGCAAAATTCTGTTCCAAGACTTTTTTCGTGCGGAAGTTTGCCCAACCTGCGGTGCTAAAATTCCCTTTGTTAATATCATAAAGCCCTTTCTTGAAATCTACGCCATCAATCAATTCGGGAATAATAAAATGAGCATCGGCATAACCTTGTCCGTGAGCGTGAGAAACCATATTGATTGGTACACCATCGGCAGTGAGGTTAATATCTGTACCGTGGTCGATGTCGAATCCACGCAAAAAAATCTGTTCGGCTTTGCCACCACCTGCGTGCTGACCAATCACTAACCCTGGTATAATTCTTAAAACTTCTTGCGAATTATTGATGGTTCGGAGTTTGATATCCATACTCGAAATGAGCTGTTGGTGCTGTGGATTGGCGGCCGAAACTTTTACTTCTTCGAGTGAAAACTCTGCACTTTTCAATGAAAATTCTCTTGTAACAACTTCATCTTCATTTACTACAACTAACTGATTTTGAGCCGCATAACCCATAAACGAAACTTCTACTTTATAAGGAGCAGCCGAAAGGTTATTGATTCGAAAATAGCCAAACTCATCGGTAATTACACCTCGATTTTGCCCTACAAGACTAACACTCGCTCCTCTGATAGGCTGTTTGGTTTGAGCATCGGTCACTTTACCTACAATACTCCCAAGATGGGCAAATGCTGTTGAAGTTGATAGGAAGAATAAAACGTATTTAAAGATTTTCATTAAATTGTGTTTGCTATGAAGTGTGCTTAAAGCACAAAATAAAGCATCGAATATCTATTAGAAAACTTTTCTTGACTAAAATACTTAGAGAACATTTGCTAAACCACACGAGTCATGCCTTCTCTTCTTTTCTCTAAAAAATAAAGTAATACAGTTCCGATAATCAGAAATCCAAGTAACCAAGAAGAATAATTTGTGGCTTTTGCCATTAGATTCGTGATAATATTTGGTTCGTCGAGTAATCGTTCGATAATCCAACCAATGGCGGCAATTCCCGCCAAAACAGCTCCAAATACTCTAAAAATAGCATAAAATGAGGTGCGACTTAGCAAAAGCAACCACGGAATAACAGCTACAATCACGGCCAGTTGCAGGAGTTCGATACCAATATTGAAACCCAAAATACTCAATACCATCTTGAACGGATTGAGGTTCAAATCTTGTAAGGTATTAGCAAATGCAAGGCCGTGGATTAAGCCAAAACCCAAGGCAATGTAGATTTCTCGGTTTGGAAAAATAGGCTTGATGGCATGAATGGCCGAAATTAAAATAGATACGCCAATTAGCATTTCGATAAATTTACTGGGCAGAAAACCCCAACCTAATGCACCAAACAAAAGTGTGATAGAATGCCCAACGGTAAAGGCTGTAACCACCTTCAAGATATGCACTAAACTTTCACGAACCGAACGCTGCGAAGCCCATTTCTTTTGATTAATCAATAAAGGAATCGGCAGTAAAAGCACCAGAAGAAACAAAAGATGGTCGGTACCTTCGGCAATGTGTTTCACACCCAACGACACCATACTTTTGAAGCCTTGCCAAGCACTTCCTTGTTGCAAACTTATCTGAAAAGGATTGAGTTTATTATTCACAACATCCCATTGTATTACCCCTACTTGCTGCATGGTGGTGTCAGATGGCGTTCCGTCGGGCGGCGTTCCGTCTTCGTACATGATACCTTGCTGCCAATCTTGCTTAACAGCAACGAGAGCTTTATGGCTCGCTACCTGATGTAAGATTACATCATAGTCAAAATAAAAGTTTCGTAAGTCATACGATTGCGGTGGTGCCATCGAAAAAGCAACAACTAATTCTTTATAATCACCCGATAATTTACTTTTGGTTTCAACAACTTTCATTTCGCCCAGCACTACTTTCCACGGTTTATCATCAAAAGTACGTGGACGAATGTGCTTTTGTAGATAAATCTTCAAAGAGTCTCCCAGACGTTCGACCAAGCGTTCTGAATTATCATTGACACCCATTCCAATTGCCGATTGTAATTCGCCTAAAGGCAATTGAATTTCGCCTGAAATATATTTATCGTAGATTTTCAAAATCACCATCGAACTTGGCATTGGGTGAGCCAATAGCCAGCCCCCTCCCCCACGATGGGGGAATAAAAAAGCAAATATTAAAAGAGTTCGTAAAACTATTTTATTTGTATAACAACTCTTTTTTAATGGTCTTTTGGCCGTAAACTTAATTTTTATCATAATTTATTATTCTTGCTAAACTTAATTAAGTTTTATAGCCCCCATTGGGGTTGGGGGCTATTTTATTATTAATTTCCACCGTAATCGTTGGTTCTATCTCTCCAAACTGAGTGAGGATGATTAGCATTTTTTACTATGATTCCGCCTTGCATTGAAAACTCAATCCATACATTCGGGCCATCAATCAAAACAAAATCACCTTTTGAGGTCAAATCAGTTGTACCTACATAAGAAATATAAGTATTATCAATGTCGGCTTTGTACTTAGCATAAACCGCTGCCGCAGCTTTGTCATCTAAATCATCGGTATAGGTTTTTATAGCAGCCAAAACTAAATCTTTCTTTGCTTGCGTCAAATCTCCCACTCTTACACCCGTTTTAGTGGTTGGAAATTTACTATCTTGACCTGGCCCTAAAATAAGGTCGTTTTGAGCAGTCGAGCGTTTAGCAGTTGTCAATTCAGTAGAACTTAAACCTTTTAACATCGCTGAAAGCGTATTGAGCTCTTGTGCAATTGGCTGATAGGTAACGTTTTTCCAAACATAACTTGGGAAAGGTTCGGTTGAGCGGAAAGAAGGTGTTCCGCCAGTCATTTTTCCACCGTTGTACGTATAAATGATTGTTCCGTGGTGACCGCCAATTTGTAAACACCACAAACCCGTTGTGCTTGGTGTACCAATAAACGCTACATAATAGTTTCCTGAACCATAATCAGAACCTCCTCCAATAGAGTTTAGGTAATCATCGGCTGCCAAAATACCTATGTATTCTTCATTACCTTCATTGGCAGTTGTACTTGTAGCGGCTTTCAGTAAATTATAGAATGCAGTCCACTGTGCGGTAGAAAATGTGCTTGACTGTAAACCTACTCGTCCTCGGTATAATCCTTCGGGTAGATTAGACCATTTTTGGGCATGGGCTTTATTATAGGTATCTTGAAGTGTAGTGGCCTGAGTACTTGAAAGCGAGGCCTTGAAGGCATTTGCCATTGCCACGATATTGGCAATATCAGTATCAACCGACCATGCCGAACCACTTGTTGTAGTACCACCAGTTGTACCCGCCGCCAAAACTGTTAATGAAAAGCTACATGATTGTCCGCCAACCGTAACGGCGAAGGCAGCAGTACCAGCAGCCGATGGCGTACCCGTAATAGCAAAAGTAACCGAACCAGCACCTGATGTGAGTGTACCAGCAGCTAAGGTAGCGGTTAAGCCCGTAACGCCCGTAGAAACAACGGCAGTACCTGCTGCGTATGCTGCTCCATTTCCACCCGTATAAGGAACGGTGGCTGTTCCTGTGAAAGCAGTACCAGCCGTTGGTGTAGCCGAAAATGTAGTTGAAGAACAACTCAATGCCGTAATGCTTGCGGTGGTTGTGGTAGCAACTTCGTTTTTTTCGCAGGCAATAGTCAGTAATGTGGCACTAATTGTAAGGCTCAAAAATGCGTTTTTGAATTTCATAAATTTACTTATTTAATATTTGAAACTACTGACAATGACGTCAGAACGCATAATTTGGTGGGGTGATGGATTGACTTTAAAAGTGAAATGGAAAAAAAGACAAGTGAATCGTCTAATTTTCAAGAAATTTCCTTAACCTCTTTCAAACCATTTTTTGAAAGCCGTGACCTTTTCTTTACTAATTATAACTTCGTAAGGTGAGGCAGGATTGGTTTTCACTAAGACTCGGCTATTGATGTAAGGTTGAATTTCGAGAATACTTTCTCTCGAAAGCAAATATTGTCGATTGGCTCTATTAAATTCTTGGGGGTCGAGTTGGTTTTCGAGGTCTTCGAGTTTGAAATCGAGTAGGTGTTTTCGACCATCAAAAAGTTGACCAAATACAAATCCGTTTTCGATGAAGAAAAAAGCAAATTCGCTGGACTTGATGGGTAAAAGTTTGTCTCGGTAACGCACTAAAAAGCTTCTTCGATAGCTTTTATGAGAGAAAGCCTGCTGTTTGATAAGTTCGTTGAGGGTTTCTTGTTTGACGAGTTGCTGACTATTGAATTTTTCAATCGCAAAGCTCAATGAATCAATATCAAGCGGTTTTAAGATGTAATCAACACTATTAAGTTTAAAGGCACGAATAGCGTATTCATCAAAAGCTGTAATAAATATGATAGGAGCATTGATTTTTACTTGCTCATAGATTTCAAACGAAATACCATCAGCTAACTGAATATCCGAAAATATCAAATCGGGGCTTTTATTGACTGTAAACCAACTGATTGCTTCCTGCACACTTTCCAGTATTGCCGCAATTTCATACTCCGTATTGATTTGATTCAGCAAAAATTTTAATTGATTGGCCGCTGCTATTTCGTCTTCTATGATTACAATTTTCATTCTGCTATTAATGGTAAAACCACTTTAAATTCTTTTTCGTTTTGCTCAATTTCTACTTCTTGGCTTGCCAAAATCTTGAAGCGTTCGTTGAGGTTTACTAAGCCAATACCCGTACCTTCCGAATTTGGCTTTGGCTTGTGTGTATTCCTGACTATCAGCACATTATCTCGTAACTCAATCCAAATACTCAAAGGCGAAGCCGTTGAAATAACATTATGCTTAATGGCATTTTCGATTAATAGTTGAAGTGAAAGCGGTGGAATCTTGAATTGTACATCTTCGATATTTTTGATAATCTGCAAATTATTGCCAAATCTTATCTGCAACAAGAAAATATAGCTATCAACCAGCGTCAGCTCTTCTTTTAGTGGCACTAACGATTGCTCTTGCATGCTCAACGAATACCGCAATACTTGCGAAAGTTTCTGCAAATAACGTTGACTTTTTTCTTTGTCTTCGTTGATGAGCCAACTTAATGTATTTAAAGAATTAAAAAGAAAATGGGGATTTAATTGATTTTTCAAGGAACTGAGCTGCACCAATAGGTTTTCGCTCTTTAGGTGTTCATTTTCGAGTAAAATTTCATTTTTTCGCTCAGTTTCTGTCAAAAATCTGCTAAAGAAATAAGCAATTATCCCAATTAAAGCTCCACGCACTACTACAGTAGGGAACATCTTCATTGATAGCCCGATAATCAAAACATTGAGTGTGGTTAGCACAAGTACAAAGACTAAAAACAAAATAAATACCTCAAAAAGAATTCTTGATTGGGCTTGGTTTAACTTTGACCTACGATAGACCAATTGAATGGAAAACACCGAATAAATTAGGCAAACCACTACTTGAATCAAAACATCTAATTGAGCAATTCCTGATTTTTCTAAACGAGGTAATTGCAGAAATATGATAGGAAGGTTGACAAATAATGCCAAGAAAAGCGATACACCCCAAACAAACTGCGTAGTTGAAAAACTTTTATTCATCGTGTTAAAAAATATCTCAAATGTATGAATTTAATTAGGCTATTGTGAAAAACTCTGAGTGAACAGGAAAAAATGGCATTTGAAAATACCCAATCGCTTTAACCCAAAAAACCGACACGAGTAAAACTTGCGTCGGTTTGTGGGCTTTCACCTATTGTTCCTTAGAATGTTATCGTATTTACAGTCGATGAGGTTGATGTAGTTGGACTGGATTTTAGGGTTGCTCCCGTGTTAGTGTAAGTTCCACCTGTGTAAAGCCCCCAACCCGATGACCCTCCTACAAAGCTTCCACCAGTGTAAGTGCCTCCGTAATATATTTTATAAGCCGTACCCTTTGCCAAATTCGAACTTGAGAAGTGAAAATAAGAAGAAGCTGTTTTAGGCTTAAACGTGAGCAAATCTTTTCCATTGGCATCTTCAATATGCAGTAATGAAGTAGCTGCCACCGAAGATGTAGATTTAATAAACATACCCACTTGTGTGGAGGCTGCACCCATGGCTTTAGTCATGTTATTGGCAGGTTCAGCACCAATCAGAATTCCTCCGTTTATTAAAAAATTACCATTTACATCAACATCTTCATTGCCATTAGAAATAACAGTACCACCTTTAATAGTAAAATTACCATTGCTATCAATGGCATCCGAACCAGTCACAAGTAAAACTCCGCCACTAACCGTCAGATGGCTGTTATCATTCGATTCTGTTCCGCCTACCACCGTACCATACGAAGTGTTAATACCATCATTAGAAGCAGTTAAGTCAACAACACCTCCAGCAATCGTAATTAGAATAGACTCCATACCTTCATAAGATTTCGTAACAAGTATCTTACCATCATTTACTATGATTGAAGTTCCAGATTTAACTCCATCATCAGTTGCCGAAACTGTCAATTCTCCAGTATTCATCACAAAAGCCCCATCACTTTTAAAGCCTTTTACATCGCTGGTTAGTGTACTACTGTATGTGTATTTTGCTCCTGATGCCGTAATATTTGTTATACCACCGCTTATAGTTGCCGTACCATCAATATTGATACCTTTAGCCCCCATTCCAGTGCTTATCACAGTTAAGTTTCCACCTCTGATAACCCAATTTTTATCGCAATTTATTCCAGCAGGTGCAGCTATATCTTTATCAGCAGTATCATAGTAGGCAGCCCCCGAAGTCGTGATTTTTACTGTACCTGAAGTAAGTGTAAAATCTCCACCAGTTTTAATTCCTTTTGCACCTTTGCCCGAAGCGGTGAGTGTCACGGCTTCTCCTGTACTTATAGTGGTATAACTTTTACTCTTTATTGCATTCCCTTTATCGCCAGTGGTGGTTACGGTAACCTTTCCACCCTTTACCCAAATATAAGGGGTTATGGTAGCATCTGTACCTTCGTAAGGAGCAGCAATCCCATCATCTACACTATTTACGGTTATTGTACCTCCATTTACTAATACATAGCCTTCTTCAGCCACCATACCATCGCCCGATGAAGTTACAGTTATAGCTCCGTTGTCAATCTGTAAATAATCATTGGCATGAATACCATCTTTTACCGCACCTTTTATGACGATAGTAGCTTGACTCATTGCAATATAATCATCAGCCACAATAGCGTGTTTGTTTAGTCCTGTTACATTTAATGTACCAGTTCCCATGAAACTCAACTGCCCTTCGCTGAAAACTGTACCCTTTTGGTCTTCTGTACTGGTTGCATAAGTTGGCCCATCGACCAATGTATTAGTAGTTCCAGCCAAAATATTAATCGTTCCTTTCTTGCTCGATTGACTATTAATAGCAGGCCCAGCACTATTCGTCAGATTCACGTTTTTCAACGTGATATTGTATCGGTATTCACTATAAATTTTGAAACTTCCTTTGCTGGCTGTTCCCGATAATAAATACACAATTTCTTTGCTCGTATTAGTCGATTTTACAGTTACATCTCCCCCACTTACGGTCACATTCACGCCCGAGTTCGCATAAGGATTATTGATAGAGGCACTCGTGCCTGAGTAAGCCACAACTACGGTATCGATAGCAGGAGTAGCTGTTCCGCCCGAAGTACCTGCCGCAACAGCAACCGAAACCGAACAACTTTGGCCGCCTAAACTCAAATTAAATGTGGCTGTTCCCGATGAGGTCGGTATGCCCGAAATTGTATAAATTAGGTTTCCTGCCCCGCTGGCCAACTTTCCTGCCGCAACCGTTGCTGTAAGGCCACTTACCCCCGTCGATGAAGCCGTTGAAATATCATAAGTACCACCATTTCCACCTGTATAGGACATCGTAACAGTACCAGAATAAGCCACGCCATTTGTTCCCATTGCTGGGTTTATCGTACAGGCCAATGATGAAATACTGGCTTTTGAAACTGCTACTGGCAATGATAAAGTACATGATTGTCCGCCCAATTCGATGGCAAAGGTAGCAATACCCGATGCCGCAGGTGTACCCGTAATAACAAAACTTGCATTACCGCTTCCGTTGGCCAAAGTCCCTGCCGATAATGTTGCAATCAGCCCAGTTACACCCGATGAGGCAATAGCTGCTCCAGTGGCATATTCAATGCCATTACCACCCGTGTAAGGAACTATCGCAGTACCCGTGTAAGATGCTCCACTCGTGGCAGTAGCCGAAAAAGTTACTGCTGAGCAAGTTATTGCAGTGATAGTTGGAGTTTGTGAAGTGCTTATTTTTTCTTTAACGCAAGCTTGAATGATTAAAAATACAAAGAGCGAAAGGCTAATTAGAAAAATACCTTTTTTAGTCATAGTGTTAGTTATTTAAGGAATTTTAGTGCAGAATCAGTCTGTGAGTATCCTGCCAATAACTAAAAAGACGAAATAAGTAGAAAAAAGGTGGTATGGGCAAATGAGATTTTCGGTAAAAATGCCAAATGTTGCGGTGAAAATTATATTTCATAAAAACTCTTAAAAGATTTTGAAAGGAAAACTTTTTCAAAATAGGTTATTTTCGTCGAAAAATTTATCTTTGATAAAAACAGCTCATCAACTATGAAAAGAAATTTCTTCATTTTTTTAATGCTGGTTGCTTATTCGGTAACCGCTCAAATCAATTTTACAGTTAGGTTCCCGAGCCAAGGCACGCTTGATGGTCGCTTGGTCTTGATGCTTTCAAAAAATGATAAATCTGAACCACGATTCCAGATTCTTGATGGCCACGAAACGCAGTTGGTTTTTGGCTTAGACCTTGATAACTGGGCAGCCAATACACCGAAGGTCATGAATACCAACAACACTTTTGGTTATCCGATTCAGGCTTTAAAAGATATTCCCGCAGGTGACTATTTTGTACAGGTTTTGCTGCACAAGTACGAAACTTTTCATCGAAAAGATGGTAAAACCGTAAAATTACCGATGGACCGTGGAGAAGGCCAACAGTGGAATTTAGCTCCAGGAAATATTTATTCAAAACCAATCAAAGTTTCGCTGAATCCTAAAATTGCCAAAAATATTGAGGTTAAACTCGACCAAACTATTCCGCCCATCGAAGAGCCAAAAGACACAAAATACATTAAGCACATCAAGATTCAGAGCAAACTTTTAACAGAGTTT
>JALQYE010000073.1 GCA_023254245.1 Emticicia sp. | reverse complement strand
AATCTTTTTAGTATCTTCACCAAAGAGAATCGGGAAATGATAACCCAAACCAGCGGTACGCATTTCGGCTTCCATTTCGGTAGCACGAGCTTTTACTTCCTCAATATCATCGTTTGAGAGTTCTACTACTAAAATCGCCCCAGGGTCGCCTTGCACAAAGAAACGGTTTTGGCTTTGTTCTTTGTTTTCTTTCGTACATTCTAAAATATAATGGTCGATTAACTCTACGGCCGTAGGTTTATATTTGAGAGCAATCAGATTGGCTCGAAGCGACTCATCCACCGAATTGACGTGTACACAAACCAAACCTTGTACTTTTGGTGGCAAAGGATTTACGTGAAGTTTGATTTCAGTGATAAACATCAGCGTTCCTTCCGAACCAGCAATGAGTTTACAGAAATTAAATGCTCCACCTGATGCCACACCTGCCAAAGGTGGCGTTTTGATAGTTGCTTGCCCTTGTGTAGTAAACACTTCGGTTTCCAGAAGCTCATCAATGGCATAACCTGTATTCCGACGTTCGATGCTCATCTTCGGAAATTCTCTACGAATTTCGACTTGGTTATCAGCATCGCTCAAAATACTATTAATATGATTATAGATACGTCCTTCGAGCGAAATGGTATCGTTTAATTTTTGTTTAAATTCATCAATACTCAAATTCTTGAACTCAACAAACGAGCCATCACTTAGAAAGCCTTTTACTTCCATCAAGTGGTTTCGAGTACTTCCGTAAACTACTGAGTTTGAGCCACATGAATTATTTCCGACCATACCACCAATCATGGCACGGTTGGCCGTTGAAGTTTCGGGGCCGAAGAATAGACCATTTTGTTTCAAGAAAAAATTCAATTCATCACGCACAACCCCTGGTTGTACTTTTACCCAGCGTTCTTCTTTATTTAGTTCAAGTATTTTAGTGAAGGTACGAGAAACATCAACGATAATACCATTACCCACCACTTGCCCAGCCAAAGAAGTGCCAGCCGTACGAGGAATCAGAGAAGTATTATTCTTACGAGCAAACACTATCAGTTTCTGAATATCGGTTTCATCTTTCGGGATAGCTACCGCAAGTGGCATTTCACGATACGCCGAAGCATCAGTCGCATACAATGTACGCATGACATCATCCAGATAAAGTTCTCCAGCCAGCTCTTTGCTCAATTGCTGTAATTGTTGATTAATCATTAATTCTCAAAGTTTTTGAATTTTTCAAAGATATTCGATTTTCGAGTTTACTTCCAAAAAACAATATCTGTAAATATTTTATCTTAAAAAAATACAAATTGACCATCAGGCTGTCAATTTGTTAATAATTAATTTAGTTGTTGACTTTGAAGCAATAATTGATGAGTAAAATGGAATCACAAAATTACGACTAAAAACCTAAAGCTATATTGTTTTTGTACAATTTTTCAAAATTGAATTATTCAAAGAAATTTTATTTTTTAATATAATATTTTGGACTTTATATATTTCTTTTTGTAATTTTGAGAGTTAATTAGAAAAATAATTCAACGATTTCTAAACAAATTTCTATATCATGCGGTTGGGTTTATCCAATCAATGCTATATTAATCATGATAAAACAAGAAAAAAGTGAATTATCTTTTAAGTTAAATTAATCATTTATTAATCTTTCTTTAATTACAACCTATGATGAAGTCCTACCAAGTGGGTCGCTATATTGGGCGACTATCAGCTGGTGTGAAAAAATCTGTTTTCACAATTGCTGCAATGCTGTTAACATCACTCGCTTTCACTGTGATGGCACAAGAAGTAACTGTTTCGGGTACGGTAAAGGGTGCTGATGGCAGTGGATTGCCAGGAGTAACTGTACAAACAAAAGGTACAACCAAAGGAACTCAAACAGGCTTAGATGGTACTTACAAATTGGCTGGTGTTCCGAAAGGCGGAGTATTAGTTTTCAGTTTTGTAGGTATGGAAACTAAAGAAGTGGCTATTGGTAACAAAACTACTGTTGATGTAACTTTAGTTGACGACACAAAAGCACTTGAAGAAGTTGTAGTTGTTGGTTATGGTACTCAAAAAAGAAAAGAAATTTCAGGTACTGTGACAAGTCTCGGTAGCCGTGATTTCAATGCAGGTATCGTTACAAACCCATTAGCAGCTGCTCAAGGTAAAGTTGCTGGTTTGGTAATTACACAAAGTAGTGGTGACCCGAACTCAACTCCAACAGTACGTTTGAGAGGTACTGGTTCATTGAATGCTGGTTCAGAACCACTTTATGTTATTGATGGCGTGATTGGTGCACCAATCCAAAACATTGCTCCAGAAGATATCCAAACTATGGATGTATTGAGAGATGCTTCTTCTGCTGCTATTTATGGTTCAAGAGGTGCGAATGGTGTAATCTTGATTACAACTAAAAGAGGTAAATCAGGTGTCCCAAGTGTAGATTTCAATGCGTATGTAGGTACTGAAAGAATCTCACAAAGACCAGATTTAATGAATGGTGCTCAATTTAGAGAAGCTGCGAAAAAATATAACCAAGCATTTACTGATAATGGTGCAAACACTGATTGGTTAGATGTAATTACTCGTAACGCAAGTACACAAAACTATCAAGTTGGTGTATCTGGCGGTTCTGAGAAAACTTCTTACCGTGCATCAGTTGGTTACTTAGACCAAATTGGTACTTTGATTGGCTCAGGAAAAGACCGTTTAAACGCTCGTTTAAACCTTGACTCAAAAGCATTGAATGACAAATTGAATTTGAAATTTAATTTCTCTGCTTCACAAGCAAATGCTGATATTGCTCAAAACATTGCTCTTGGTTTGGCTCAAAACATGCGTCCAACTGACCCTGTTTACAACAAAGATGGCTCTTACTACCAAATCCCTGGTACATTTGCTAACTACAACCCATTAGCTGTTGTTGAGAACAGAACTCAAAAAGAAAAATTAAGCGATTTATTAGGAAACGTTCAAGCTGCTTATACAATTGTTGACGGATTAGTTTTCAATGTAAGTGGTACATTACGTACTCAAGCAAACAACATCAGCGGATTCCAAAATTCATTTGCTAATGTGCCAATTAGAGGCTCGGCTGGTAACTCTGCTCTTCGTCAATTAAATGCAGTAACTGATAAGCAATTAGAAACTACTTTAAGCTACAGCAAAGCTCTTTCTTCAAATAGTAACTTAAACTTATTAGGTGGTTATACTTACCAAGATGTAATTAATGATGGTTTTGGGGTTGTTAATAATAACTTCTTAACTGATATCTTAGAAGGTAACAATATTGGTTCAGGTCTTGGTATCAGAACAAACCCAGGTTTCATTGGTTCATACAAGAATGAATACAAATTGGTTTCGTTCTTAGGTCGTGCTCAGTATAGCTTAGCAAACAAATATTTTGCTACTGTTAACGTACGTCGTGATGGTTCAACAAAATTTGGTGATAATAACAAATGGGGTTTCTTCCCTTCAGTTTCAGTTGGTTGGACTCTTAGCGAAGAAGCTTTCTTGAAAGGAAATGCTGCAATTGACAACTTAAAATTACGTGTTAGCTGGGGTAGAACAGGTAACTCTGAAGGTATCAGACCATTACTTTCTAAATCATTCTACGGACCAAGCGGTTCATATTATGATGGAAACTCAGGTAGTTTCTTGCCTGCTTATGCTATCCAATCTAACCCAAATCCGAACTTGAAATGGGAAGTTAACGAAAACTACGGTGCTGGTCTCGACTACTCATTCTTGAAAGGAAAAATCTCTGGTTCGATTGACTGGTACACTCGTCAAACAAAAGACTTATTGTTTACGGTAAATGCTCCTCAAGAAAAAGGATATGTATATCCAACAATCTTAGCAAATATCGGTAGTATGCAAAATAGAGGTATGGAGATTTCATTGGCTTACCAATGGGTTGATACTAAAGACTTCTCTTTTAGCTCTACATTTGCTGGTTCATTCAACAGAAACAAAGTTGTTAGCTTGAAAAACAATGAATTTGCAGCTCCTGACCAAGTATTCTTGACTACAAGCTTAGGTAACTTCATCAGAGGTACATCTGCGGTAAACTTCTCAGTATTACAAGCGGGTCAGCCAGTAGGTGTATTCTACGGAGCTAAAGTTGCAAGTATTTCTGATAAAGGAACTTATGTATTCCAAGACTTAGATGGTAATGGTAAAGTTGAACCAAGTGCTGGCGACAGAACTTACCTTGGCAATCCAAATCCATTCTTCGTTGGTGGTTTAACAAACAACATCAAGTACAAAGCATTTGACTTCCAATTCCAATTGACAAGCAACTTAGGTGCGAAAATCATGAACACTAACGCATTATTGTTAGGAAGACAAGATGGTCGTATCGCAGAAAGTAATGCATTAGCTTCAGCATTGACTTCAAAAATCAATGACTCACAAACAATCCCGATGGATTACTATGTTGAATCTGGTAACTACTTACGTTTGAACAACGCTTCATTTGGTTACACAATTCCAGTAGGAAAAGGTGTAATTAAGAGAGCTCGTGTATATGTTGCAGGTAACAACTTATTATTATTTACTAAATACTCAGGTGTTGACCCAGAAGTTAGCCAAGCGTTAGCAATTGGTTCACAAGCACCAGGTATTGATGTTCGTGAGACTTATTACAAAACTCGTGGTTTCACGGCAGGTGTAAATGTAAGTTTCTAAAACATTTTATTAAACATTCTGTTTAAACATAATAAATATTAATTTTATCATGAATAATATAAAAAAACACATTTCAAAAGTACTTGCTGCTGCTGTTGTGGTGTCAGCTATGTCACTACAGTCTTGTACAGATTTAACAGAACCAGTATATGATGCAATCCCAGCTGACCAGTTTTTGAAAACTGATGCTCAAGTTGCAGCAGCTCTTGGACCAGCTTACTCTGGTAT
The DNA here is from genome assembly GCA_023254245.1 of Emticicia sp. Lineage (GTDB taxonomy): Bacteria > Bacteroidota > Bacteroidia > Cytophagales > Spirosomataceae > Emticicia. The sequence continues at coordinate 13,806 of JALQYE010000073.1, read as the reverse complement.
GAGAGGTATTACTTGGGACTGGTTTAACCCAAGTGAAGCAACTTCTGACGAATTAATCGTTCCTACTCGTGGTGGTGACTGGTTTGATAATGGTGACTGGTTGGCGTACTCTCGCCACACTTGGACTCCACAACACGGTCCAATCAATGGTATGTGGGGATTCATCTTCGGAAATATTGCTCAAGTTAACCAATTGATTCCAGTAGTAAGTTCTAATAAGGCTGCCGTAGATGAGCTTCGTGCAATCCGTGCATTCTATTACTTCATGGCTATTGATGCTTTCGGTAATGTGCCAATCGTAACTGATAGTAAATCTTCTGGTGCAACAAAAACACGTGCTGAAGTTTATGCTTTCATTGAGTCAGAATTGACATCTGCAATTCCAAGTCTTCCAGCAGGAAAAGCATACAGCCGTATGACACAAGATGCAGCAACGATGTTGTTAGCTAAATTGTACTTAAATGCTGGTGTTTACAAAGGAACAGCTGAGTGGCAAAAAGCTTATGATACAATTGATAAGGTTATCAAATCTAAAAATGCGTATTCATTAGCTGCAACTACGCTTGCTAACTTTACTACTCAAAACCAAAACTCACCAGAGGCTATTTTCAATATTCCTTTCGATAGTTTCTTGGCTGGTGGTTTGAACTTCCAAATGAGAACTTTGCACTATGCTAACCAACAAACTTACGGTTTAGGTAATGCTCCTTGGAACGGTTTCTGTACGCTTGCTGATTTCTACAACTCTTTTGATTCGAAAGATGCTCGTAGTGCGATGTGGATTGCTGGACAACAATATTCTGCTTCTGGTGCCCCATTACAAGATGCTAAAAATCAGCCTTTAAAATTCATCGCTGATTTCAATAAAGACCAAATGACAGATGCTGACCCAGAGTTCCAAGTAGCTGGTATTCGTTCTCAAAAATATGAGATTCAAAGAAATAACCCGAACGGCGACCAAGATAACGACTACGTATTCTTCCGTTTGGCTGATGCTATCTTGATGAGAGCTGAAGCAGCTTTCAGACTTGGTAAAACTAGCGAAGCTCTTGCTGATGTAAACACTATCAGAGCTCGTTCATTAGTTGACCCATTGAAAACTATCACTGCTGATGCAATCCTTGCAGAAAGAGGTCGTGAAATGGCATGGGAAGGTTGGAGACGTAACGATATGATTCGTTTCGGTGTATTCAGTACTTCTCGCAAATTCATGAAAGTTGTTGATAAGACAAGAGAATTGTTCCCAATTCCTCAAGCTCGTATCGATGCTAACCCATTGTTGAAGCAAAATCCTGGATATTAATATTTAGTATCTTTCTTAAAAAGGCAGTTCCTAACGGTTCTGCCTTTTTATTTTGTAATTATTTGATAATTAACGATTAACACTATTTCACTTTTGCTATAAGGTTTATTTATTACTAATTTTGCAGTCCATTATTGTTTATCAAACAAGCAATAACGCAACCAATATCATTGCTCTTTGTTAAACTACAGAGAAAAATACTTTAACCTATAATTGATGAAAAAGATACTTTGGGCTATCTCGTGTGTGGGGCTTTTGTTTTCGTGTGCAAAGACCGAAGACACTTTATTTGAATCACTGCCATCTTCGGTGACAGGAATTGATTTTGTAAATAGAAGTCTCGAAAGAAAAGACTTCAATATATTCAATTACCGTAATTTCTACAACGGTGGTGGCGTTGCTATTGGCGACATTAATAACGATGGTTTATCGGATATTTTTGTAACCTCAAATTTTGAGGATAATAAGCTATATCTGAATAAAGGTAAAATGACCTTTGAAGATATTACTACAAAAGCAGGTATTACTGGTAAAAAATTCTGGTCAACTGGGGTAACATTTGCCGATGTCAACGGTGATGGTCTGATGGACATTTATGTCTGCAATTCGGGAAGCCGTGACCAACGTGGCAATCAGTTATATATCAATCAAGGCATCAAAAATGGAATTCCAAGCTATAAAGAACAAGCCAAAGAAGCTGGTCTTGAAGATGGAGGTTTCTCAACCCACGCAGCATTCTTCGATTATGACCGTGACGGAGATTTAGATATGTATCTGCTCAATAATAGCTTCACTCCTATTGATAAACTTGGCTATGTCAATCTTCGTAATGAACGTGATAAACTCGGTGGTGATAAACTTTTTCGCAATGATAGTCCGACCGCAACAGAAATAAAGTTTACGGATGTTTCAGAAGAAGCTGGCATTTATGGCAGTTTAATTGGTTTTGGTTTAGGTATCACAATTGGAGATGTAAACAACGATAACTGGCCAGATATTTACATTTCTAATGACTTCTATGAGCGAGACTATCTGTATATCAATCAGAAAAACGGAACTTTTAAAGAAGACCTCGTTAACGAAATGCCTCATACGAGTTTGAGCTCAATGGGTGCTGATATTGCCGATATTAATAACGATGGCAATCTTGATATTTTCGTAACAGATATGCTTCCTGGTGATGACCGTCGCCTAAAAACAACCAGCGTTTTTGAGGGTTACAATTTAGTAGATTTAAAGTTAAAGCAGGGTTTTTGGCACCAGTATATGCGAAACAACCTTCATCTGAATAATGGAGATGGTACATTTAGCGAAGTTGGGCAACTGGCAGGCGTTCACGCTACCGATTGGAGTTGGGGTGCATTGATTTTTGATATGGATAATGATGGATTAAAAGACCTTTTCGTAGCTAATGGCATTGCAAAAGACCTAACTGACCAAGATTTTGTTGAGTTTTTAGGAGATAGAAATACGATGCAACAAATGCTCGATGGTAAGGTTTTTAATGCAAAAGAATTTATTGATAAAATATCTTCTGTGCCGATTCCAAACTATGCCTACAAAAACGAAGGTAATTTAAAATTTACCAACAACGCCAAAAGTTGGGGACTCGAAGGGCCAGGTTTTTCAAATGGTTCGGCCTACGGAGATTTAGATAATGATGGCGACCTTGATTTAGTAGTGAATAACGTCAACGCTCCACTTTCGGTTTTCAAAAATAAAACCAACGAAAAGACAAAAAACCACTTCTTGACTGTAAAGCTGAAAGGAATTGGTAAAAATCTCAACGGAATTGGTGCAAAAGTCACAGTTTATCAACAAGGAGCGAGTATTGTTTTACAACAAATGCCTAATCGTGGATTTCAGTCTTCAAGCGACCACCAAATGGTTTTTGGTTTGGGCGAAAAAGCTACTATTGATTCAGTAAAAATCATTTGGCCAGATGATAAAATGCAGGTCCTAAAAAGCCAAAAAGCTGACCAAACGCTTACTCTCGATTATAAAAATGCCAACCAACTTTTCAAGGAAATCATTCCCGTAAAAATGCCATTATTTGCTGATATTTCTGCAAATACACTTACTTATACACACCTTGAAAGTAACTTCCAAGATTATGACCGTGATGTGCTGCTCAAACAAAAGTACTCAACTCAAGGCCCTGCAATGGCTGTGGGCGATGTAAATGGCGATGGTCTGGACGATTTATATCTCGGTGGTGCGGCTGGGCAAGCAAAACAGCTTTTCGTTCAACAAAAAAATGGAAGGTTTACCGAATCAAAGCAAATTGATTTTGGTATGGATTTAACGACCGAAAATACCGATGCGATTTTCTTCGATGCCGATAAAGACAACGACCTCGACCTATTTATCGTGACAGGCAGTAATGAATTTACTGAAAATGCTCCCGAATTACACGATTTACTTTACATAAATGATGGGAAAGGTAACTTCAAGCGTGATGTACGTTTTCCTTCTATTTTTGAAAATGGCTCGTGTGTAGCCGCTACCGATTTTGACAAAGATGGCGACCAAGATTTATTTGTAGGCTCACGCATGATTTCGGGTAAATATGGAATGAACCCTTCCAGCAATTTTTACATAAACGATGGCACGGGTGAGTTTAAGAACCAATCAAAACGTTTTATGGCTGAAATCAATGAACTTGGTATGGTAACCGATGCAGAATGGAGTGATATTGATAAAGATGGATTTATGGATTTGATTGTAACGCAAGATTGGGGTCAAATCGTAATTTTCAAGAACGAACGTGGCAGAAAAATGACACTTTCGAGCAGAATTAAAGACTCGGAAGGACTTTGGAATTGTATCAAACCAGCCGATATTGATGGCGATGGTGATACTGATTTTATTGTAGGAAATATCGGAGATAATACAAAACTTAAAGTTTCGCCTGAAAATCCTGCCTTCCTTCATGTAAAAGACTTTGATAGCAACGGAACCGTTGAGCAAATAATTTCGTGCTTAACTGAAGATGGGAAGACCTATCCAATGGTGCTAAAAGGCGAACTCCAACGTGCTTTGCCAATGATAAAACGTAAGTACGTAAAATATACTGATTACGCCAATCAGAGCATTACGGATATGTTTACGCCAGAGCAAATGAAAGACTGCGTCGAAAGGAAAATCACAACTACCAAAACTGTGTTTCTGATAAATGATGGTAAAGGTAATTTTGAAATGAAAGCCTTGCCTATTGAAGCCCAATATTCAAGAGTTGCAGCTATTGAAACAGGTGATTTTGATAAAGATGGTATTTTGGATATTCTTTTGGCAGGTAATTTTTACGATGTTTTACCAGAATGGGGTCGTTTCGATGCCAATTACGGTTTATTTTTGAAAGGAAAAGGCAAAGGTAACTTTGAAGTAAAAAAATCAAGCGACTCTGGCTTTAAGACGATTGGACAAGTTCGCAAGATGTATAAATTAAAGGCCAGTGCAAATCAAGAGGTAGTAGTGTTGGCAAAAAATAATGATAAAGCACAAGTGTTTAGTTTTAAAAAGTAAAACCTATGAAATCAATAGTCAAATTTTTAAGTACAATTACGTTCATTTCTTTAGTTTTTAGCTCGTGTAAGTCTGGTGAGAAAGAAAACGATGTAGTTTTATTCAAAAAGCTTTCTCCAACCGAAACCAAAATTGATTTTATCAATCAAATAAAAGAATCTAAAGACTTTAATATTCTTGATTATCTCTATTTTTATAATGGTGGCGGAGTGGCCGCAGGCGATATTAATAATGACGGTCTAACCGATTTATTTTTTGTTTCAAATCAAGGAAAAAGCAAACTTTATTTAAACAAAGGAGTAAAGGATGGCTCGCCACAGTTTGAAGATATTTCTAATAAAGCAGGTATTGAAGGTTTTTCCGACTGGAAAACTGGCGTAACAATGGCCGATATCAACAGCGACGGTCTGCTTGATATTTATGTGTGTGCCGTTGGTAATTACAAAGGTTTGGAAGGTTCAAATGAACTCTATATCAATAATGGAGATTTGACTTTCACCGAGAAATCAGACGAATACGGGCTCGATTTTACTGGATTTTCGACCCAAGCCGCCTTTTTTGACTATGATAAAGACGGAGATTTAGATATGTACCTACTCAATCACGCCGTGCATAATTCTCGCTCTTATGACCGTGTAAATACTCGTATGCTCAAAGACAACGAAGCTGGCGATTATTTATACCGCAACGATAATGGAAAGTTCACGGATGTCAGTAAAGAAGCTGGTATTTATCAAGCTGCAATGGGTTATGGTTTGGGCATTTCGGTAGCCGATTTGAACAATGATGGCTGGCAGGATATTTATGTGAGCAATGATTTTCACGAAGACGATTATTACTACATTAATCAAAAAAATGGCACTTTTTCGGAAGAAGTAAAACAGCATTTCAAGCATTTGAGCCGTTTTTCGATGGGTTCGGATATTGCCGATATCAACAACGATGGCTATCAAGATGTGATGACTCTTGATATGTATCCCGAAGACGAAGCCGTTGAGAAATCGTCGGTTGGCGAAGACCCGCTTGATATTTACTTGTATAAACTTCAATTTGGGTATTTCAATCAATACAGTCGAAACTGCCTACAACTAAGCATGGGAGGCAAGAAATTTAGCGATATTGCTCCTTCGGCGGGTGTTATGGCTACTGATTGGAGTTGGAGTACGCTTTTAGCAGATTACGATGGAGATGGAATCAAAGACATTTTTATCACCAACGGTATTTTACGCCGCCCGAATGATTTAGATTATTTGAAATTTATCGCCAGTGATTCTCTGCACTTCAATTTACCAACTTCTGAAAAACTCGACCAAGAAGCAATCGACAAAATGCCAAGTGGAAAATGGCATAATTATCTCTATAAAGGCACAAAAGAATTACGTTTTCAAGATAAATCGGCCGTTTGGGGCTTTGATGAAAATGGTATTTCAAACGGTGCGGCTTATGCCGATTTAGACAACGATGGCGATTTAGACCTCATTTCTAATAATCTCAACGAGCCAGCGGCCATTTATCTCAACAATAGTCGTCAGGTTTTGAATAATAATTTCGTCAAAGTAAAATTCAAAGGTAATGATAAAAACACCTTCGGGGTTGGGGCAAAAGTTATTCTAAAAACCACCGATGGCGAGCAACTACAACAAATGATGCCAACTCGTGGCTTCATGAGTTCGGTTGAGCCATCATTGATTTTCGGCATCGGAAAACTCGCCAAAGTTGATACAATGATGGTAATTTGGGAGAATGAAATGATGGAAATTATTACAAATCCCAAAATCAATACTTTACTTACGCTCGACCAAAATAACGCTAAAATAAAAGTAGCCGACCACCAGTTCTTTGTGCCAGCAGTGGCGATTTTTGAGGAAGTAACCGAGCAAATCAACATTCCGTTTGTCCATCAAGAAAACGTTTATTTTGATTTTAATCGAGAGTTCTTGATTCCATTCAAAGTATCGGTTGATGGCCCTAAAATGGCAGTTGGCGATGTAAATGGCGATGGGTTAGAAGACTTTTATGTAGGTGGTGCCAAATACCAAGCGGGTTCGCTTTATCTACAAAAAGCCGATGGTAAATTCACAGCTTCACCGCAAGCAGTTTTCAAAGAAGATTCATTACAAGAAGATGTAGATGGTTTATTTTTTGATGCTGACGGAGACAAAGACCAAGACCTTTATGTGGTTTCGGGTGGAAATGAGTTTTACGACCAAATGGTGCAGCAGTTCGACCGTCTTTACATCAATGATGGTAAAGGCAATTTCTCGAAATCTGCCTCTGCCCTACCACCAATGTTTGATAATAAATCGTGCGTAAGGCCGTGCGACTTTGATAAGGATGGAGATATTGACTTATTCGTAGGCGGGCGTGTAGTTGGTTATAATTATGGAAAATCACCTCGTTCGTATCTTTTAGTAAACAATGGCAAAGGAAAATTTACGGATGTAACGGTCAATAATGCTCCCGAACTCCGTGAAGCAGGCATGATTACCGATGCCATTTGGGCAGATTTTGATAAAGATGGCGACCAAGATTTAACCGTAATTGGCGACTGGATGCCAATCAGAATGTTTGCCAACGATAAAGGTAAATTCAAAGAAATTGACAATAAACTGGGCGAATTTACTGGTTTTTGGAATGGTATCACAGCCGCTGATTTTGATAAAGATGGTGACATTGACTACGTAGTAGGAAACCTCGGCACAAATACTAAATTCAGAAAAGAAGAAGGTGGCAAGCTAAAAATGCTCATCAAAGATATTGATGGAAATGAGGCAAAAGACCATATCGTTGCTTATAATCGTGGCAACCGTTGGTATCCAGTAAATAGCAAAGACGAAATGGGCAAACAAATGCCAAGTGTCATCAACAAAAAGTATGTTGAATACAAAAACTTTGCAGGAAAAACAATCGACGAGTTGTTTACCAAAAAAGAGTTGAAAGATGCCGAAGAGAAGCTCGTCAATACTTTTGAATCGGTTTATCTTGAAAACCAAGGCAACAATACTTTCAAAATGACAGCTTTGCCGAGTTTGGCACAAGTCTCGAAAGTAATGTCGCTCGTAACCGAAGATGTTAATAACGACGGAAACTTGGATGTAATCGTAGGCGGAAATTTCAGTGGTGCGAATATGTATCAAGCACGTTATGATGCTTTCTTTGGTTTGATTTTGAAGGGAAATGGAAAGGGACGATTTGAAGCATCAGTTCCGACCGATAATGGCCTATTGATGGAAGGCGATGTTCGTGACATCAAAACTTTGAACACACCTAAAACCAAACTCTATTTCGTTACTCGAAATAACGATAAAATGCAGATTTTCAAGAAAATAACGAAATAAATCATTAGTTGGGGTTCAAGATTTTGAACCTCAACGTTTATATTCCGATTAATGAAATTAAAATATTCAAACCTACTTATTATTACTGCTTTTTTGGTAATTGGCATCTCAGCTATTTCAGTTAGTTGCAAATCTAAAGAGGCCGAAGGCGAAAAACTTGCCCAAACGTATTGTGCAAGCTGTCACCTATTGCCAAGTCCCGATATGCTACCAAAGAACGTTTGGCAATATAGCACGCTGCCATACATGGGCATTATGATGGGTGTAGCCACCGAAATCAACGGTTTAGAAAAGCCACTTTCAGATTATGCCATTCTTCGCCCTGCTTCGCAGATGATTAGTGATGAAGATTGGCTAAAAATCAAGCGTTACTATTTGGCAAATGCTCCAAAAACACTTGATATGCCCAAGTATGAAAACTTGGAAGAGCTTACTGGCCGATTCGAGATTCAGAAAACCAGTATCGCTATTCAAGGAGCAACAATTCCCAACTTTACAGCAGTAACCATTGATACAATTAACCAAAAAATTATTGCGGGCGACCAATCTAATCGAGTAATTTGGGTACTTGACCAAAACGGCAAGCCAACTCAAACAATCACTAATCAAAATGCACTTACAAACGTTGATTTGACAAACGCCAAAAACAACCAATATTTACTAACTTACATCGGTACCACGACGCAGGCCAATCCAGATGTAAATGGCTCGGCCGAACAAGTCGAAATCAAGAATAATACTTTTGTAAATGCAAAAAAACTTTTGCCAAATCTCAATCGTCCGATTGAAGTTATTACAAAAAATCTTGATGATAGCCCCGAAGATGAGCTAATCAGCAATGAGTTTGGCTTCAAAGAAGGTGGCTTATCTGTTTGGAAAAAAGACGCTAAAAATCAATACCAAAAGCAAGTTTTGAGTACGCAAACAGGAGCTACCAAAACAATCGTCATGGATTTTAATGGCGATAAACGAAATGATATTTTGGCACTTTTTGCACAAGGAGACGAACAGATTATTTTATATTTGAATAAGGGAGACTTGAAGTTTGAAGCAAAACAGCTTCTACGTTTTCCGTCGATTTATGGCACAAGTTCGTTTGATATTGCCGACATCAATAAAGACGGAAAATTCGATATTGTCTGTACTGCGGGCGATAATGCCGATTTCTCGACAATTCTAAAGCCATATCACGGCGTTTATGTTTATACAAATACTGGTAATTTTACATTCAAACAAAGCCATTTCTTTCAACAAAATGGAGCAACGAAAGTAATCCCGAGAGATTTTGATAATGATGGAGACATAGATTTGGTTTCAATCGCTCTTTTCCCAGATAATGAGCACCGTCCGCTCGAAGGTTTTATCTATTTTGAAAACACTGGCAATGATTTCAAGCAAAAAACACTCAATATCAACCATTTAGGTCGTTGGAGTGTCATTGATGCCGCTGATATTGACCATGACGGCGATATTGATATGGTACTGGGAAGCCACCCAGTAGCCAAGTTTCCCGCAGGTTTCGACCAAGCATGGAAACAAGGCAGTGGCTTAATGATTTTAAGGAATAAGACGAAATGATTATTTAAATTTAATCAATTAGGCATATTTGAGGTAATACAGAGACAGGATACATCAAACGATGGTCACCCTGTCTCTATTGCATTTAGGTTTAGCTATACGTCCAAATCATCGCTTTTCTGATTCCATCTGTCGTATATTCTTTACCATTCTTCTATTTTCATACGCATTGGTCGCAAAAATGCCTTATCTTTGATATTGATAATACGTAAACCTATAGATGAAAAAGCATTTACTAATTTGGGCATTTCTATGCCTTTTAAGTACCTTTCTACACCACAAAACTTACGCTCAAAAAAAGGGTTTCTCACTTTCGGGTACGGTAAAAGATGCCGAAACCAATGTTCCTCTCGAAAATGCTAATATTTTGTTTTCGGGACTTACGTTTGGTACACAAACCGACTCTTTGGGCAAGTTTTCAATCTTTCTTCCTGCTACTTCTTATCAAATTGTGGTTAGAATGTTGGGTTATAAAATCAAAATCGAACGATTTACGCTTAACAAAAACACAGAATTTGATTTTTTGCTTGATAAAACTCCAAAAATTCTTGATGAAGTAGTAATCACTGCCGAAAAAGCCGATGCCAACGTCAACCGAACGATGATGGGCGTTGAGAAAATTTCGGGTAAAACCATGAAAAAACTTCCCACACTTATGGGTGAAGCCGATGTTATCAGAAGTATCATGCTTTTGCCTGGCGTAACAACAGTCGGTGAAGGAGCTTCGGGCTTCAATGTCCGTGGTGGAAACGTTGACCAAAATTTGGTTCTTTTAGATGGTATTCCGTTATTTAATACCTCTCATTTATTTGGTTTTTTCACAGGTTTTAATGCCGATATGGTACAAGATGTGAGCCTTTTCAAAGGTGGAATCCCATCCATGTATGGCGGTAGAGCATCTTCGGTGTTGGATGTGCGTTTGAAAGAGGGAAATTTCGACAAATGGAGTGTTCAAGGTGGAATTGGGCCAATTTCAAGCCGTTTGCTACTCGAAGGGCCAATTTTCAAAGGTAAAACATCGGTAATCGTCGGAGCAAGGGCTTCATTATCAGATTTTTATCTACGCTATTTCAATAATCCTTCGCTCAAAAATAGTAATGCAAATTTCTACGATATAAATGCTAAAATCACGCATCGCTTTGGAAACAATCAACGTATTTCGTTGGCAGCTTACACGAGCGATGATGCCTTTAAATTCGCCCAAGATACTTCATATTATTGGAATACTCAGAATATCAGCTTGAAACACAATGCTCTCATCGGCACGAAATTATCGCATAATTTTACAGCTTTTGTGAGTAAATACAAGTATGGAAATAAAGGTTTTAAGCCTCAATACGAGTATAATTGGCAGCCATCAATCACGCAGCAATCTATTCGTGAAGATTTGAGTTTTGAGCTTTCAAATAAGAGTAAAATTGACTTTGGCGGAGATGTTAGTATTTATCGAAACGATGCAGGAAGCTTATTGCCAAATTCGGTCGAATCAATCATTGACCCATTTCGTATGCCCGTGCAGCACTCACGAGAAATGTCAGCGTATGTTGGTCATGGCCTTGGTTTGAGCAAAAATCTGAGCCTTGATTATGGCTTGCGATATGCTTATTATCAGCTGGTTGGCCCCGATAATATTTATAGTTATCAGCTCGGAAAACCACGAGAAATCGAAACGATAATTGATACTTTGACCTATAAAAAAGGTTCGGTTATTCAGTCTTATGGTGGTTTCGAACCTCGTTTTTCATTGGCGTTGAAAGTTGATTCAAGTCTTTCTGTTAAGATTGGATTTAACCGTATGCAGCAGTTTATGCACTTGCTTTCTAATACTATGGCCATTTCTCCTGCCGATATTTGGAAAAACAGCAATGCCCAACTACCGCAACAAATTGCTGACCAGTTTTCGATTGGTGTTTTCAAAAACTTCAATAATGCACAAAACAATACTTTCGAGACTTCGGTTGAGGTTTATTACAAAAATCTCAAAAATGTTATTGATTACGTTGATGGTGCAGCCCTTTATCTCAATCAGACGGTCGAAACACAACTTTTGGTCGGAAAAGGTTACGCTTACGGTGCTGAGTTTTTTATCAAGAAAGCACGTGGAAAAAAACTAACAGGGTGGTTATCTTATACTTACTCTCGTACTTTTCGCCAAATAGAAGCAAATGAAAATCAGATAGGAGCAAACTTTGGTCTGAAGTTTCCTGCAAATTTCGATTCTCCGCATAATGTAAAGTTTGTATTGAATAATCGTTGGACAAAACGCCTAACCTTCAACGCCAACTTTACATACAATACTGGTCGACCAATTACTTATCCGAATGGACGCTATAAAATCTATGCTTTCAGCGATGTGTATGATTATATGGTAAAAAATGGGTTGAATCCTCGTGCAGGACTTGATAAAAAGTCGTATGTTTTCAATGGGCAAACTTATGTCTTTCTTGATAATGCCACCATTCAAGAAATTTTAGATGGCTATGCTTCGCCAAGTTTTACGCTGCGTAATGCCGAGCGAATTCCCGACTATTTTAGACTCGATTTGGGGCTTACACTCGACCCCAAAGCAAATAGCAAATCGAATAGCAGTTGGAATTTTTCGATTTATAATATCCTGAACCGCCAGAATGTCTATTCAATCTATTTTAAATCATCAACAGGGCTTCGTAATCTTGCCCGAACCTATAAACTTTCTGTTTTAGGTGCAGCTATTCCATCACTTACCTATAACTTTAGATTCTGATGAAAAAAATAACATTTTTCCTGATGCTTTGTTCGTTATTTTTTTCCTGCGAAACAGAAATAACGGATTTTAAAACTCAAAATTTGAGTACGGCTTACGTGGTGTATGGCGAAATGAGTAACCTCAATGGCCCGTATAGCGTGCGAATCAATCGTACGAGTTCATATTCTCCTTATGATATTACTGCTTTTCAAGGCGAGGCCATTAAAGGTGCTGATGTAAGAATTGTTGATAATGCAGGAACGGTAACTCAACTGACCGAAACCCGAAACGGATTTTACCAAACTTCGCCAATTTTCAAGGGAATGGTTGGCAAAAAATACCATTTAAAAATAAAAACCAATGATGGTGTAGAAATAGAATCAGCCGCTGAAGCACTGAAAGCTCCAACGCCGCTCAATGATTTTTCGTATAAATTTATAAATGCCGAGCGTGTAGAAGATATGCGTTTTGATGTGACGGCTTCTATCAAAGACTCAAAAGAAACCGAAGATTATTATTTTATCAGGCGTCAAGATTTTATCCAATTTCTGACTACTTGCCCCGAACCACCACCGCCACCAGCACCAGTGCCAGTGTGTTATTCAAAATGTTGGCGAGCTCCGCTCAATACGCAGCCAATTTTAATCAATGATTTTTTGGTGAATGGCAAGAACCTTCCTATTTCGCTGGGGAGTGTTGATGTGAAAGATTTTCCCGAATGGATAATTCAATTAGATGTTTTATCAGTCTCGAAAGAAACCTATAATTATTGGAAACGCCAGGAAGACCAACGGGTAATTGGTGGTGGGCTATTCGACAAAATTCCAGCTCAAATCATTGGAAATTTGAAATGCACAAACCGTGCAAACCAAGAAGTTTTGGGGATTTTTCAAGTAGGTGGTGTTGTAAAACAACGCCTATCAGTTGACCGACTTGGGGCATTAAGTCTCGAAAATCTGCAAAAAGTACAAACTTATGCCAATTTTAATAATATTCGTTATAAAGATTTGGCACTCTGGGACTGTAAAAATGCGGGTTTTGTAGATTATAATATTGGTTATACAATACCCAGTTTATTTTGATTTTACACACCCTTATTTCACGAAAATAAGACAATCACTTGCAAATCACTGCGTAAGTGCTGAAATTGCGGATAATTTCCTGTAAAAATCACAAAAACTTCGACTGCCATTACTGGCAGGCTAAAATATGAGTGTAGTAAAAAAACTGGCGAGCGACACCGCCCTTTATGGTTTAAGTAGTATTGTTGGACGTTTTCTTAATTGGCTTTTGGTAGCGGTGCATACCCGTGTTTTCGACCAACCAAAGCTCCTTGC